>JBBSEC010000054.1:0-30735 GCA_038240075.1 Acidimicrobiia bacterium | reverse complement strand
CCCCGCCTCCGGTCTGCGCCTCGCTACTTCTTGCGGCTCCGACCTGCGGCATGGCCCCGCCTCCGGTCTGTGCCTCGCTACTTCTTGCGGCTCCGACCTGCGGCATGCCCCCGCCTCCGGTCTGCGCCTCGCTACTCATACGACCTCGTGCACGGGCTCGGCGGCCGGGAGCGACACGACGTCGTCGTCCCACTCACCGGCGACGATCAGATCGACATCGGCGCGCTCACCGATCGCGAGCGGGCGGACGAGCAGCTCGCCGAAGGTGGTCGCCTGCTCGAGGTCGACGAGACCCTGCTTGTAGAGCTCGAGGCACGCGAGGAACCGCACGACGATCTCGAGCCGCGCGTCGGCGCCGCAGACGAGGTCGCGGAAGCTGACCGAGCCCGACGCGGGCAACAGCGCGAGCACCGTCTCGATCGCTTCGCGCACGCTGGCGCGCACCGGCGCGACATGGTCGGTGCGAACCTCGGGCGTCGACTTGGGCGCGAGGCCGCGCTGCGCGGCGGCGGCCAGCTCCGCGACGGAGATCCGTTCGAGCGGATCGGGAGCGAGTGAGCGGAACGGCTCCTCGGGACCGGCGACGCGGGGCAGCGACCGCTGCGCGATGTGCATCGACTCGAGGAGGCTGCGCGACGCGTCCTGGAAGGTCTTGCACTCGAGGAGGCGCGCGATGAGGTAGTCGCGCTCGTCCCAGCGCGAGAGCTCGTCGTCGAGGTCGGGATCGTCGCGGCCGGGCAGCAGCCGCCGAGCCTTGAGATCGACGAGCGTCGCCGCGATGAGCAGGAACTCGGTGGCGATGTCGAGATCGACCCGTTCGAGCCGCGCAACCTCGGCGAGGTAGCGGTCGACGATCGGGGCGAGGCTGACCTCGAAGAGGTCGACCTCTTCCTTCAGGATCAGGTGCAGGAGCAGGTCGAAAGGACCCTCGAACACCGGGGTCTGGACCTCGTATCCCATTGGTTTCACCCTAGTCGGGGGCCGAATCACATTCGTGTCACGCCTCCCGCCGGAACGATGGCGCCGGTACGATCTCGCCGCCATGACACGCGTGCTCTCGGGGATCCAGCCGTCGGGCGAGATGCAGCTCGGAAACTACGTCGGGGCCGTCAAGCGGTGGGTCGACGCCCAGCCCCCCGCCGGTTCCCCCGGTGCCGCCCGCCACGATGCCATCCACTGTGTCGTCGACCTGCACGCCATGACGGTCGCCTACGACCCCGAGGCGCTGCGGCGGCGGACCCGGGAGGTCGCCACCCTCCTCTTCGCGGCCGGCCTCGACCCCGACCGGTCGATCGTGTTCGTGCAGAGCCATGTCAGCGCCCATACCGAGTGCACCTGGATCCTCGACTGCGTCGCCACCGACGGCGAGCTCCGCCGCATGACCCAGTTCAAGGAGAAGTCGAAGAGCCAGGAATCGGTCAGCGCCGGGCTGCTCGTCTACCCGGTGCTGATGGCGTCCGACATCCTGCTCTACGACGCCGAAGAGGTCCCCGTCGGCGACGACCAGCGCCAGCACGTCGAGCTCACGCGCGACCTGGCACTGCGGTTCAACCACCGCTTCGGGGAAACATTCGTGGTGCCGAAGGCGACGTTCCCCACGATCGGTGCTCGGGTGATGGACCTGCAGAACCCGACGGCCAAGATGTCGAAGTCGTCCGATTCGCCCCAGGGAACCGTGCTCGTGCTCGACCCGCCCGAGGCGATCGTGAAGAAGGTCCGCTCGGCCGTCACCGACAGTGGCTCCGAGGTCCGGTACGACCTCGCGGAGAAGCCGGGCGTCTCGAATCTCCTCGATCTCTACGCGGCCGCCACCGGCACGGGCCGTGACGAGGCCGTCGCCGAGTTCGACGGCGCGGGCTACGGAGCGCTCAAGACCAAAGTCGCCGAGGCGGTCGTCGAGTACCTCCGGCCGGTGCGCGAGCGAAACGTTGAGCTGGCGCGCGACCCGGGCGAGGTCGACCGGCTCCTCGATCTCGGCGCCGAGCAGGCCGAGGCGATTGCGAACGGGGTGCTCGAGCGGGTCCGCACCGCGTCGGGCCTGCTCCCCCGTCGGCGGCACCACTAGCCCGACTGCTTCCAGGGCACGGGGTTGGTGAGGTCGGCCGGGCACGGGACCTGGCCGTCGAGGTCGCCGACGACCCTGCCGTCGACCAGGAGCCGGCTGACCGTCCCCGACGCGGTGAACCCGGTCAGCACGATGTCGCGCGGCGTGCACCACGTCACGTTCATGCCCTCGCTCCAGTCGGCGTTGGCCGTCTCGTCGAGCTGCGACTGCGTGTAGTTGGGATAGGCGCCGCGCTGCGTGTACCAGGTGTTGAACATCTTCGACGCCTGGTCGATCGACCGGCTCTGCGTCAGGTCGGAGACGGCGCCGCTCACCGACGAGTCGACGCCGGAGAGCCGGGCCCGCAGGCCACCCGGCGAGAGGCTGGCCCAGGCGAGCACGCCGAGCACCGCCACGGCGAGGAAGACACGGAACCACGGGACCGGACGGGGCGGGCGGTGGGGCCCGTGATCGCCGGTCGGGGCGTCACTCGGCCAGCTCTGGTCGGGGGCCGCTTCGGACCCCAGTCGGACGTAGTAGCCGCGGTCGATACGTGAGGTATCGGCACTCCGGGACCCCCAACTTCAGCCCCGACGCGGCGGGGTGTTACGGGCTCGAGAGGGCGAAGCCGTCGGTGCGTTCGCCGTCGGCGGCCGCGAGGGCCACGACGACCGCGGAGGGGAGCCCGGTTGCGTCCCAGATGGCGGGCCGGTGATGGGCGTCGGCCCAGAGCGCGGGCTCTTTGCGGCCGCCCGCCATGCGCAGCCGGTCGCCGCCGAGCTGGTCGTGAAACGTGTACAGCGCGCACCGGCGCACGAACCCCGACTTGTCGACCCAGCCCTCGACGGTCGTGCGCCCGAGCAGGAGCGCGAGCGTGGTCGCCAGCGCGCGCCGCACGGGACCGAAACGGGCGTCGAGCTTGCCGACGTCGTGAAGCAGCGCCGCGGCGATCCAGCGCGGGTCGCCGTCGTAGTCGCTGCCGACGAGCGCGGCTTCGGTCCGTCGGGCCACCGCGATCGACTCGCGACGGTCCGCGAGCGACAGGCGCGACCAGATGTCGAGCTCCTCCGGCTGCAGCACCTCCGCGACCCACGCCCGGTCGGCGGCGCGACTCGGCAGCGGGACCAGCGAGGAGAAGAAGCGACCGACGAGATGGGTTGCGCGAGCCATGCTCCGAGCCGCTTACCGCTTCTTCGACGCGCAGGTGATGCACATGCGCGCGGTCGGCATCGCTTCGAGCCGGGTCGCGGGAATCGTCGCGCCGCACGACTCGCACACGCCGTAGCGGTCGTTGTCGATCTTGCCGATCGCGCGGTCGACGTCTTCGAGGGCTTCGAGCAGGCTGCCGATCAGCGCCTCGACCTCGCCCCGCTCGGCGGTGACCTGGCCGGAGTCGGCGAAGTTCTCGTCGAAGCCGGAGCGGTCCCCGTCGTGGCCGAGCTGGCGGAGCTGCTCGCTCACGCGGTCCCGCTCCGCGCTCAGTAGCTCACGATACGTTGCAGAAGCCGCCTCCACCATGCGTGGAGTGTACTCCCGCCCCTCTTTTCACCGGCGCGCGCCGAACGCTCACCTGCTCAGCCGGCGCGGGCGGTCGGGCGGTTGGCGCGGGCGCGGGGGTGCGCGGACTCGTAGACGGCGCGCAAGCGCTCGGGAGAGACCTTCGTGTACACCTGGGTCGTCGAGACGCTCGCGTGGCCGAGCAGCTCCTGCACCACCCGGATGTCGGCACCGTGATCGAGCATGTGGGTCGCGCACGAGTGGCGCAGCACATGCGGCGAGAGCTGCGGACCGAGACCGACGCGTTCACCGGCGCGGCGCACGAGCTGCCAGCACCCCTGCCGGGTCAGTCGGCCGCCGCGCGCGTTGAGAAACACGGCGTCGGCGTCGCGTCGGGGCGCCCGTGGTGAACGCAGCGCCAGCCGGCCGTCGGCGCAGTAGGTCCGCAGCTCGGTGCGCGCGGCGCGGCCCATCGGAACGACGCGCTCCTTGTCGCCCTTGCCGACGACGCGCGCGATGCCGTCCTCGAAGTCGATGTCGCCGAGGTCGAGGCCGACCAGCTCGCTGATGCGCACACCCGTCGCGTACAAGACCTCGAGGATGGCGCGGTCGCGCTGCGCCCGCGGGTCGTGGCCGACGACGGAGTGCAGGATCGCCTCGATCTCGGGCTCGTCAAGCGCCTTCGGGATCCCCTGCGGAACCCGCGGGGCGCCCACCTGTTCGCTCGGATCGACCTCGAGCAGCCCCTCGGCCGCACAGAACTGGTGGAACGAGCGGACCGCGACGAGCCCACGCGCGATCGACGCCGGCGCGAGCGGAGCGTCGCCATCGGCGACGCGCAACCGGCCGAGGTACTCCACGTACTCCGAGACCGTCGACTCGCCGATCGCGGCCGGATCGCTGACACCGCGCGCCCGCAGGAACTGCTCGTAGCGGCGCAGGTCGCGCCGATAGGCCGCCAACGAGTTCGCGGCGAGACCCCGTTCGACCGTCAGCCACATCTCGTGCTCCGCGAACAGTGCGCGCAGCCGGTCGGTATTCATGGTCGCACTCGCGGGCGCTCGCCGCTCCGCACGCGGGATGTGCGCGAGATCGGTCGCGTGGTCGCGGCGCTCGCCGCGGTCATCGCAATGTCAGTCGGCGATGGCGGCGTGGGTGCCGGCGAGGTACTGACGCGCGAGGAGGAGCCCGATGATCGACTTCGCGTCGACCAGCCGACGCTGCGTGATCAGCGTCTCGACGTCCGCGAGCGCGACCTGCTCGACGCGCATGTGCTTCTCCTCGAGGCTCGTCGGCGCGGGACCATCAGTGTCGACGAGATCGAGCGCCGCGTACAGATGCGTGTACTCGTCGCAGAAACCGGGCGTGTTGTAGAACTCCGCGAGCTTCACGAGACGCCCCGGCGCGAAACCGATCTCCTCTTCGAGCTCGCGCGCCGCAGTCGCGGCCGGCGGCTCGCCCGGCACGTCACGCTTTCCCGCGGGGACTTCGAGCAGCTCCCCACCGGTCGCGACCCGGTACTGGTGGACGAGCAGGGCCGCGGTGCCGTCGGCGACCACGGGCACGACGACCACCGCGCCGGGGTGGCGCACGACCACCCGCTTCGCGACGTCGCCTCCCGGCGCCTGGAGCACGAGCTCCTCGATCGCCAGGAACCCGATGTTGGTGACCCGCGTCGACTGCGTGACCTGGAAGTCGGTCACGTCGGACCGCTTGCAGCCAATGGCTCAGACGACCTTCGCAACCGGGCGCTCGAACGGGAACCGCGGCGCGCGGCCCTCGGCCCGGTCCTTGCTCGCCTCGACGAACGCGGCGAACAGCGGGTGCGGACGGTCGGGGCGGCTCTTGAACTCCGGGTGAGCCTGGGTCGCCACGAAGAACGGGTGCCGATCGGCAGCGAGCTCGACGTACTCGACGAGCCGGCCGTCGGGCGAGGTACCCGAGCAGATCAATCCCGCTTCTTCGAGCTGCGCGCGGTACCGGTTGTTCACCTCGTAACGGTGGCGGTGGCGCTCGTAGACGATCTCTTCCTCGCCGTACGCCGAACGCGCCCGCGTGCCGGGAAGCAGCCGGGCCGGCCACGCTCCGAGGCGCATCGTGCCGCCCATGTCGATGACGTCGCGCTGCTCGTCCATGAGGTCGATCACCGGATGCGGCGTGCTCGGGTCGAACTCGCTCGAGTTGGCGCCCGCGAGGTTGCACACGTCGCGTGCGAACTCGATCACCGCGCACTGCAGCCCGAGGCACAAGCCGAGGTACGGAACCTTGTGCTCCCGCGCGTAGCCGGCCGCGGCGATCTTGCCTTCGATGCCGCGGAACCCGAACCCGCCGGGAACGACGATGCCGTCGAGATCGTGGAGGCGCCCTTCGGTGAGGAGCCCCTCGGCCTCGTCGGCCGCGATCCAGTCGATCGAGACGCGCGCGCCACAGCCGTAGCCGCCGTGCTTCAGCGCCTCGACGACCGACAGGTACGCGTCGGGAAGGTTGACGTACTTGCCGACGAGCCCGATCGTCACGTCGACGTCGGCGGCCTCGACGCTGCGGACGAGCGACTTCCACGCGGTGAGGTCGGGCGGGTTCTGATCGAGGTGCAGCACCCGGCACACGTAGTCGTCGAGGCCCTCGTCGTGCAGGACGAGCGGGATCTCATACAGGTTGCCGGCGTCGACCGCGGAGACGATGCCCTCTTCGGGAACGTCGCAGAGCTGCGAGATCTTCTCCTTGAGCCGCCGGTGGATCGGGCGGTCGCTCCGGCACACGATCGCGTCGGGCTGGATGCCCCGGCTGCGCAGCTCGGTGACGGAGTGCTGCGTCGGCTTCGTCTTCTGCTCGCCCGCAGGCCCGATGAACGGCACCAGCGTGACGTGCACGTAGAACACATTGTCGCGGCCGACGTCCTTGCGGAACTGCCGGATCGCCTCGAGGAACGGAAGGATCTCGATGTCGCCGACCGTGCCGCCGACCTCGGTGATGACGACGTCGACATCCTCGGTGGCGAGGCTGATGATGCGCTCCTTGATCTCGTTCGTGATGTGCGGGATCACCTGCACCGTCTCGCCGAGGTAGGCGCCGCGGCGCTCCTTCGCGAGCACCGCCTGGTAGATCGAGCCGGTCGTGGCGTTCGACTTGCGGGTGAGCGGTACGTCGACGAAGCGCTCGTAGTGGCCGAGGTCGAGGTCGGTCTCGCCCCCGTCGTCGGTGACGAACACCTCACCGTGCTGGAAGGGGTTCATCGTGCCGGGGTCGACGTTGATGTACGGGTCGAGCTTCTGCATCGTGACCCGCAGGCCGCGGATCTTGAGGAGCCGCCCGAGCGACGACGCCGTGAGCCCCTTCCCGAGGCTCGACGCCACTCCACCGGTCACGAAGACGTGCTTGGCCACTGACCAGACCTCCCCATCGCATGGCTATACACAGCACCAAATTCCGTGCACGAGAAACGCCCTCGGCCGACGCTCGGACCCCGGAAACGGGATCCGCATCGGCACTTCGCGGGGCACGGTGGACGGTACCACGGAGGTACGACAGGTTTGTGCTTCTGATGTTCCCACGGTCGCGCTCGCTCGGTCCGTCCCGAGGGTCCACCCGCGTTCTGAAGCGGCGCTCGCCGCTCCTGACACCTCAGTCGGCGGCTTTGCACTTGCTGGAGCGCAGGCTCCAACCGCGGCCGGGTTCTTGCGGGTGCAACTGTTACCTTGCGCGGGATGCTCGACACCGGTCGCCGCAACAGCTGGCGTCTGGATGCGTCGCTCCTCGCGCTCGTCGCGTTGGTGATCCGGCTCCCCGCGTTCCTCTCGAGCCGCGAGCTCGTCGTCGACGAAGGCGTGTACTCGTCGGCCGCGCTCGCGATGCGCGACGGCGCGCTCCCCTTCCGCCAGGTGTTCTCGGCGCAGGGACCGCTGCACCTGCCCCTCGTCTACGTGTTCGACCTCCTCGGCGGGCGCGCACTCAACTCGCCGCGCACGCTCTCGGTCGTGTCGGGACTCGTCGTGACGGTCGCGGTCTACGCGATCGGTCGCCGCATCGGCACGCGCGAATCGGCATTGCTGGCCGCCGCGCTCGTCACCACCACCGGCTCGATCCTCTGGACCACCGCGCCGCTCACGGGTGACGGCCCCGCCGCCGCGCTGACCGCGCTCGCGGTGCTCGGCGCGTTCGCTTGGCGCGACAAGCCGTCGAGCGCGCGGGCGATCCTCACCGGCATCGCGATGGGCGCCGCCCTCGCCGTGAAGGTGCTCGTCGCGGTGGCCGCGATCCCGATCGGTCTGATCTTCCTGCTCGAACGCGGTCGCCGCGGTGTACGCGACCTCGCTACCGCGGTTGGTGCCGCAATCGTCGTCATCGTCGCGTCGACACTCCCATGGGGCATCTCGCGCGTCATCGACCAGTCGATCACCTATCACACGAAAGGTCCCCGACTCGAGACCGTGCACCAGCAGTTCAACAAGCTCGTCACAACGCTCCCGAGCCGCGACCTCCCCCTCGTGGCAGCCGTCGTCATTGGCATACTGGCAGCGGTTCTCGTCGCACCGGAGGTGTCGACCGACGGGTCGCCGGCGCCGGGTGTTGGCGCCGCCAGGCGCCCGCGGCAGGCGGGTGGGACCCGGCGCCGGCGTGCCCGGCGGGGGAGACTGTTGAGTTCGGCGACAACGGGCGACCGGGCGCGCGACGTCTGGATCATCGCAGCGTGGCTCGTCCCGCTCCTCGTCCTGCTCGTCTTCGAGAAGAACATGTGGCGCCCGCACATCGCGGCGGTCGCGTTGCCCCTCGCGCTGCTCGTCGCGTTGCGCCCGCCACCCCTGCGTTGGTTTGCGATCGCGCTGATCTTCCTCGTTCCGTGGTGGGCGATCCATCTGCACAACATCGTGTGGCCCGCACCCCTCGGTGGCGACGAAGCCGCGGTCGTCGCGCAGTTGCGCGCGCTGCCGAAGGGCGCGTGGGCGATCAGCGACGAACCCGGCCTCGCGTGGCGCGCCGACCGGCGCGTGCCCGCCCCACTCGTCGACGGTTCGGTCCTGCGCATCGACGAGCATCTCGTCACCACGCGCACGATCGCCGACGCGGCAGCCGACGCGCGCGTCTGCGCCGTGGTGGTCTGGACTTCGCGCTACGGCACCGGCCTTCCGGGCCTGCCCGCGGCGCTGCAACGCGACGGCTACGAGATCGCGCGGCGCTACACCGGTCACCGCGTCTTCTGGCAGAAGCAGACACCCGCCTGCCTGCCGCGCGGCTGAGCGTCACGGCGCGCCTCAGACCGGACGGCGGCCGAGTTCGTCGATCCGGCGCAGGACACCCACGCGCTCGATCACGCGGCTGAACGAGATCCATTCCGATGCCGCGTTGAGCACCACGAGCACGGCGAGGACCACCACCCGGGTCCCGGTCGCGCATTCGAGCACCACGGCGAGGCCGAGCACCGCGCCGAGCACGTTGGCGCCGGCGTCGCCGAGCATCAGGCGTTCGCCGAGATCGTCGGGGAACGTCGCGATGAACGCGCCGATGACGGGCGCCATCGCCACGCCGAGCGCGTCGCTCCCCGCGACGATCGCGAGCGGGATCCACGCGACGATGCCGACCTTGAGCGCGCGCCCGGGCCGGCGGTCGAGGAGGTTGCCGAGGTTGGCGGCCAGTGCGATCACCGCGGCGTCGACGAACAGTCGCGGGCGGCTCTGCTGCCCCGGCGCCGCGGCCACCACGAGCGCGAGCGCCGCGCCGCCGAACAGCTTGATGAGGCCGGTCGTGACCCGCCCTTGCGCCAGCGCGCGCAGGTGCCCGCCGAAACCCTGGTCGTCGCCGCTCGAGAGCAGGTCGTCGAGCAGGCCGAGCAGGGCGAAGCCGACGCAGACGAGGAGCACGAGCGCACGCGTGTCGTCGAGGCCCGGCTGATTCCCGACGCCGACGGTTCCGAGCGCGACGCGCGCGCCCGCCACGGCAACCACCGCGAGCACGACGATGACGCCGCCTGCGGTCGGCACCACCTCGTCGCGGTAGTTGTACCGGGCCAGCGTCGGCGCGGCGAGGATCTCGGGCGCCACGATCAGCAGCAGGCGCACCGTCGCGAAGCCGACGAACAGGGCGAGCGCGATGGTCGCGACACCGGTCATGCGGCTATTCGATCACGATCGGCGCGCACGAGGATGACAACCATCACCGGTGTCAGCACGCCCATCATCACGCCCGGGATCGAGATGCCCGAGTCGTTCAGGCTGAACCCGAGCACCGCGAGCACGGCGAGAGACACGAGGCCCCAGCGCATGGGCGGGATGCGCTCGTGCAACGCGCGCAGCCGGCCGGGCGCCCGGTAGATGATGTACGCCACGCCGGCCAGTGCGATCGGCACCATCACCGTCCACGGCGACGAGAACAGCACCCCGAAGTTCTCCGCCAGCTTGCGGCGGATCACGATCGACAACGAGTGCCAGCCTCCCGACTGCGTGCTCCGGACGAGCCGGCCGAGATGGGTCTCGTGCTCCTTGGGCCGGGACAGGTCGATCAGCGTGAACGCGACGAGCGCGAAAGCGGTCGTCGCGAGCGCGATGAGCAGCGTCCGCGCGCGGACGCGCAAGCCGAGCAGACCGGTCACCGCGATCCCGTAGGCGGGGACCATCGAGAGCACGCCTCCGATGTCGGAGCCCCAGATCGGCATGCCGTCGACAACGATCGCGACGGCCAGCAGCGCGGTGGCGACGATGGCGCCGCGGCGGCTACCGATCCGGTACGCGAGCAGGCACGCGAGCAGCAACGCGGCCGCCGAGAGTTCGGAGTAGGCGAGGTTGCCGATCCCCGCGAACCGGCCTGCAACCGTGGGTGAGTAGCCGAACACGGTGTTGAACTGCAGGCGCGCGCCGGTGACGATGTCGCCGAGCAACAGCGCGACGATCGCGCCCAGGCACACCACCAACGCGCCCACACCGCGCCGGTCGGTGACGACGTACGAACCGACGCCGATCACCGCGCCCACTCCCCCGATGAACAGCCAGTAGAGCCAGACCGCGTGACGGTCGAAGGGCAGGAGCACGGCGAGGAAGGTCGCGGGGATCACGCCGAGCAGACTCAGCGCGCCGATCTCGATGACCCGTCGGGAACGGCGCCCGAGCCACGTGAACGCGATGGCCGCGGCGACGGTGAGGAACACCTGCGCGGCGATGAACGCGATCGTGACCGGGCCGATGCGCTCGTCGCGAAACACCGCGCCGACGTTCGCGTCGATGAGGAACGTCCGCCGCGAGGCGAAGCTGCCGCCGACGCGCCCGAAGTCCATCGGCCGGCCTTCCATCGTGTCGGGCGCCGCAACCCGGAACTGGTCGAGGATCGTCGGCCCGATGTCGACGATCGACACGAAGCCCGATCGCCGCGTGAAGTCGGAGACCGCGAGCCCGGGCCGGACGCCGGGTGCACGCAGCGACGCCGCCGTGAGCTGCGAGTGTCCGCTCGGGTCGGTCGGGCCGACGACCATCACCGCATCGCGCGTGCGATCCACCGACGCGAGCAGCTGACCGAGCAGGTGGTCGAAGCGCTCGAGCAGCCGATCGAGCGTCGGGCTTCCGGGCCGCGCGCCAGAACCGCGCAACGCATCGAAGCGAACGAGATCGGAATCCTCGACCATCACGACCGCGCGACCCGTCCACGCGCGCTGGAACGCGGCGAGGTACGCGGCCGGGTCGATCGTGAGGCCGAACGGTGCCCGCGGGTCGGGCTGCAACAGGCTCGCGCCGACCTCGCCTGCGGGAGTCACGCCCGCGGGCGTCGCGAACGCGTTGGCGATTTGTCGCTGCTGCTGCGCGGCGGCGACCGGCACGTGCTCGTCGGCATTGCCGATCACGGCACGGTTGATACCCGCCTTCGCCAACGCGGTGGCGAGCACTCCCGGGTGCGCGTCGAAGAGCAGATGGTTGTTGTGCGAGATGATCGCGGGATACGCGGGTGCGACGATCGAGCCGTCGGCACGCACGGTGGCCTCACCGTCGAGGTCGGTTCCCCTCGAGCGCGTTCCCGCCGCGATCGTCACGTAGGCGTCGCCGAGAGTCGGGTGACGCACGACACCGCGTACCGAGAGGTCGGCGACGATCGATTGCTCGAGCAGCCGATCGAGGTTCGGCATCCGTGCGAGCGGCAGGTCGGCCCAGGTGACCATCGGAATCGAGACCACGAGCAGCCGCCGCGCCGCCGGGGGCGACTGAGGTTGCGCCGCGGCCGCCGCACGCGGCGAGGCGACACCGCCCATCACCGTGATGACGAGCACGGCGACGCCGAGGGCGCCCGCAACCCATCGCAGTCGGCTCACGCCGGCCCCGATGCCAGCCGCAGCGACAGCCGCGCGCCCGACAGGCGCAGCAGCGCCACGTACGCGAGCGCGGCGGCGCTGCCGACCACGGCGGTGACCGCGAACGTCTGGAGGCGTCCGTCGGGTGCGATCGCGCGCATCGCCAGCCATGCCACCGCGCCGATCGCGCCGGAGACCACAACCGCGCGCCCGACCTGGCGCGGGACGATCGAGTAACCGGTTCGCCGCGCGAGACCGGCGCCGAGTGCCAGCGACCCCAGCAGGTACGCGACCGAATGACCGATACCGAGCGCCGCCACCTTCGCGGCCCCGTGCGTCGCGGCGGCGCCGGCTGCCATCACGACGACTCCGACGGCGGCCGTGATGATCGCGACGATCGCGGGCCAGCGGCTGTCGCCGAGCGCGTAGTACGCACGCGCGAGGAGCAGGAACGCGCCGTACGCGTAGAGGCCCACGCCGAGGGATGCGACTCCTGCCGCGAGGAGCGGCACGCCGCTGCGCGCCGACGCGCCGAACGCGACGACCTTCATGATCGGAACCGCGAACACGAGGTAGGCCACCGCGGCCGGCACGACGAGGAGCGCCATGCTGTCGAGCGCGCGACGCACCGACTCTGCGAACGCTTCGAGCTCACCGCGCGCCGCTTCACCCGAGATCTCCGGGAGGATCGCGGTGAGGATCGGTTGCGCGAGCACCGCGTAGGGCGCAAGGAAGAACACGAACGCGGCCTGGTACGCGACGACACCGCCCGAGACCGCGTTGCCGATCACGAGCACCGCGGCCATGAGCATCCCCTCGCCGGTGTTGAGGAAGACACCCCAGAACGACAGCCGCAGCACGCGGCGCACCGCGGGATCGCCGGCCGGCCACCGCGGCCACAAGCGGAAGCCCGTCCGCCGGCACGCGACCGCGAGCACCCCGACGAACGCGATCACCCCGCCGGTGCCGGCCACCGCGAGGAGCAGGCGCTCGCTGCCCGACAGCGCGAAGCCGGGATGCGGCCCGGCCTGCACCCGGAAGGCCGCGAGGCACGCGACGATCACGATCGTGCTGCCGATCGGCGCCACCGCGGTGACCACGAACCGCCTTCGCGCGTAGAGCACACCGGTTGCGACCGCGCCGTACGCGTAGAGCAGGACCTGCGGCACGAAGAAACGCAGGAGGAAGGTCGCGAGGTGCCGCTGCTGGGCCGCGATGCGCGCGTCGCGGTTCCCGGCCGTGACCGCGCGCGCCAGCGCCGGCGCGAACACGATGGACAGCAGCGAGATCGCACCGAGAACGACGAGCGCGGCGCCGAGCAGTCCGCCCGCGAGCCGCTCGGCTTCATCGTCGCGGCCGTGACGGAACAGGTCGACGAAGGTCGGCACCAGCACCGCGGACAGCGCACCCTCGGCGAGCAGGTCGAAGAGCACGTTCGAGATCGAGTTCGACGCTTGGAACGTGTTGCCGAGGAACGTCGTGCCGAGCACCGCAACGATCACGAGCACGCGCACCAGACCGAATGCTCGCGAGACCGCGGTGGCGACGCCCATGTCGACCGCGGACCTCCCCACGGTGCGCGGACGGCTCACGGGCCGCTCCACGGCGGTAACGCCGCGTCGGCCCCGGACCCGTACCCGTACTGGCCGACCTTCGACTCGCCCACTTCCGCGGTCGCGAGCACGACCGCGACCTGGCCCTGCACCAGATCGACGTCGTCGACGGTGCTCACCAGCTTGCTGAGCGAATCGCTGCTGCGGATCGGTGCAACGACCGTGCCGCGCGGCGGTTGACCGTTCACCGGGTCGTAGATCTCGCCCGCGACCGTCGGGACCTCGATCGCCGAGAACGCGGCCGCCAACGGCGTGACCAGTGGGCTCGAGGCAAGGGAGCTGCGCTCGCCGCCGACGATCGAGATCCGCGCACCGACCGACGGGAACGTCGACAGATCGTTCGTGCCGCCGGCACCGACGGCCTCGACCGACACGAAACCCGCAGCCGTGAACGCGCTCAAGGTGTCGACCGACGCGACGGAGGGCGCGGTCGTCGTCGCGGTCCTCGAGGTCGGCGCGGGCGGAGTCGACAGCCGCCGTGCAAGCTCGGAGAGCGCGTCGGCGCGCAGATCGACGCTCGTCGGCGCGTCACCGACGATCGTGGCCAACGCGGCCCGGTCGGACGGCTGCTTCAACAGCCACTTCGACTCGAGCCAGACGATCGCGGGCGCCTGCGCGCCGGCGTCCTGCATCAGGGTCACGAGGTTCCGCACGGTCGTGCGATCGACGCCGCGCTCGGCGAGCACCACGACCGGTACGGCCGTGAGCCGCCCCTCGACGGCGTACGGCCCCGCGGTCGAGAGGTACGACTCGAGCTGCTTGGCCTGCGAGCTCAGGCTCTTGTTCTGGGCCCGCTGCGTGTCGGCGAACTTCTCGACCCGGTCGATGCGGTTGTTCAGCCCGTCGACGATCGCCCGGTTGACGATGCTCGCCCCGACGACGATGCCAACGGTGAGGGCAAGGAACACCGCGACCAATGACACCAGGTGGAAACGGAAGTTGATCATGATCCGGCGGGGAGCCTAGGCGTCGGGCCCTCAGAACCAGCCGCGGACCCGGCTCCACGAGTCGGAGAACACGACGGTGAAGCCGTGGAGGAAGACGCGGAACGAGTCGGAGGCGATCGCCATCACCACCACCACGAGCAGCGCCGACGCGATCAGCAGCAGCAGGTCGCGCCGGCGGACCCGGCTCTCGTAGAGGCGGTTCACGCCCTTCGCGTCGACGACGACCGGCCCGAGCCGCAGGCGCGTCAAGAACGTGGAGGCCATGCCGCGTCGGCCCTTGTCGAGGAACTCGACCATCGTCGCGTGCGCACCCACCGTGACGATCAGCGACGCGCCGGCCTCGTACGCGAGCAGCATCGCCGCGTCCTCGCTCATCCCCTCGGCCACGAACTCCACGTACGGAAGTGCCCACTCGACGAGATGCTCGCGGCCCGGCGCGCGGCCGTCGGGATGCACGTGGTGCACGAGCTCGGCACCGCAACGCATCGCGCGATCGGAAAGGGAGTCGAAGTCGCCGGTGATGATGTCGGGAGTGAGCCCGAGATCGAGCAGCGCGTCGGCTCCCCCGTCGACCGCGATCAGCACGGGACGGAACTGCCGGATGTACGCGCGCAACGCCGCGAGATCCTCTTTGTAGTCGTGCCCGCGCACGACGACCATCGCGTGGCGGCCGCTGATCGTCGTCCGCAACGGCGGCACGACGAGCGGCTCGAACGTGACGTCGGCCTCCTGTTCGACGTACTTCAGCGTGTTCTCCGCGAAGCGGCGGAGCTCGCTCCCGATGCCGGCCCGCGCCGCCTCCATCCGTTGCTCGATGTCGTCCGCGTGCAGCGGGGTGCCGACCGCGAGCTTCTCGTCACCGCGCCACAGCGCGCCGTCGCGCACCTCGACCACGTCACCGTCGTGCACGGCATCGAGCACCTCGGGCCCCACCGCGTCGAGCAGGGGTACACCCGCGCGCACGACCGATCGCGGGCCCTCGTTCGGGTAGCGGCCACTGATCGACTCCGAAACGTTGACGATGGCCACCGCACCCGCCTCGATCAGGCTCTCGGCCGCGACCCGGTCGAGATCCTGGTGGTTGATGACCGCGATCTCGCCGCGTTGGAGCCGCTTCGCGAGATCCTTGGTACGGACTCCGACCCGGGCGACGCCGACGACGACATCGCGGCGGCGGGTCCCCGCCATCAGCCGCGCGCCTCGGTCCGTTGGCTGCTCGCGACCGAGAGCAGCTCGCTCGCGTGGCGGCGCGCGTGCGCGGAGTCGCCGACCCCGGCGAGCATGCGGGAGAGCTCGTGCACCCGGGCGTCGTCGAGGAGGAGCTCCACCTGCGCGTGGGTGCGCCCGCGGCGCTCCTCCTTGCGAACGAAGAGCTGCGCGTCGGCGAACGCCGCGACCTGGGCGAGATGGGTGACGCAGAGCACCTGGTGCTTGCCTCCGAGCAGGGCGAGCGCGCGGCCGACAGCCACTCCGGCTTCTCCACCGAGACCGGCGTCGACCTCGTCGAACACCAGCGTAGGCGGTGCCTCCGACAGCACGACCCGCAGGGCCAGCATCACGCGGGAGAGCTCGCCACCCGACGCCGCCTTCGCGAGGGGCCGGGCCGACTCTCCGGGGTTCGGAGCGAGCATGAACGTGATCTCGCCCGACCCGTCGCCCGCCTGCTCGTCGACCTCGATCCGGCACTCGGCCCGGCCGAGCGCGAGCTCGCCGAGGCGTTCGGTCACGGCCGCGGCCAGCACCGGGGCGCCCGCCCGGCGGGCGGCGAGCAACCGCGCCTGCGCCTTGGCGAGCGCGGCCTCGGCCCGCTCCTGCCGCGGCACCAGGGCCGCGCGGCGCGCGTCGGCCCCCTCGATCTGCGCCAGCCGAGTGGCGGTCTCGACGCGAAAGGCCTCGACCTCGGCGAGCGTGGGCCCGTACTTGCGGCACAGCTCACGCAGGCGCTGCCGGCGGCCGCGCACCTCCGCGAGCCGCTCGGGATCGTCGACCGTCTGCTCCGACGCGACCCGCGTCTCGTGCGCGAGATCGGCGAGCTCGGCCTGCACCGCCGCGAGCCTGGTCTCGAGCGCGGCGAACCGGTCGCGGCCGGTGAGCGCGGCCATCGCTTCGCCGACCGCGTCGGTAGCCGGCCCGTCGACGAGCCGGCACGCGGTGTCGAGACCCTCGCGGTGGGCGGCCGCGTTGGCGAGCGCCTCTTCCTCGGCCGCGAGCTTCTCGGGCTCATCGACATCCCGCAGCTCGGCCGCTTCGATCTCGTCGAGCTCGAAGCGCAACAGGTCGAGCTCGCGCGCTCGGGCCCGCTCGTCGCCGCCCAGCTCGGCAAGGTCGTTCCCGATCGCGCGCAGCTCCGCGCGCGCCCGCGCGACCGCGGTCTTCACCTTCTCTGCGGGCTCGCCGACGAACGCGTCGAGCAGCGCGCGCTGTTCCTGCGGGATCAGTAGTGACTGCTGCTCGTGCTGACCGTGCAGATCGACGAGCGCGCGGCCGTGCTCCGCGAGCTCTGCAACCGTCGCCAACCGTCCGTCGATGTACGCGCGGCTGCGCCCACTCGACGGGACGACGCGCGCCAGCACGATCTCGGTGTCGTCGACGACGAAGCGGCCGTCGACGCGCGCCTCGCTCGCACCGTCGCGCACGAGCGACGGGTCGGCGCGCCCGCCGAGCAGGAGATCGAGGGCCTCGACCAGCAGCGTCTTTCCCGCACCGGTCTCACCGGTGATCGCGGTGAGACCACCGCCGAGGGTGACGCTCAACTCGTCGATGATGCCGAGGTTCTCGACCCGCAGCTCGGTGAGCATTACCGGTCGGCCAGGCCGAACTTGGCCTTCAGGAGCTGGTGGAAGTCGTCGGGCCGGCGGGCGACGAGCCGGGCCGCCCCGGGCGCGGCGCGGCACACGATGACGTCGCCCGACGCCAGCTCGCCGGCGTGGCGGCCGTCGACGGTGAGCGAGACCGGACGGCCGTCGGTGACGAGCAGCTCGAGCTCCTCGTCGGCGCCGAGCACCAACGAGCGGTCGAAGAGCATGTGCGGGGAGACGGGCGTGAGCAGCAGGCAACGGTGGTTCGGCGACACGATCGGCCCGCGCGCGGAGAACGAGTACGCGGTCGAGCCGGTCGGCGTGGCGACGATCACCCCGTCGGCGGCATAGGTCGTGAACGGGGTGCCGTTGATCGAGACGAGCAGCCGGATCAGTCGCCCGGCACCGACCTTCTCCACCACGGCCTCGTTCAGCGCGAACACACTGCGCTCGGCCGCCGCCGGCTCGCCCGGTTGGTGGCCCGGCCTGATCACGATCTCGAGCATCATCCGTTCGGCGACCTCGAACTCGCCGCGCATCAGCCTCGGCAGCGCGGCCTCGAGCTCCGACGCCTCGATCGCACTCAGGTAACCGAGCTGCCCTGCGTTCACACCGAGGATCGGCACCGGTTCCGGATAGACCAGCTGCACCGCGCGCAGCATCGTGCCGTCGCCGCCCAACGCGAGCACGAGATCGAGGCCCTTGGCGAATCCCTCCGCGGGCACGGCGCAGTCGGCGAGGCCCGCGGCGTCGGCGTCCGCCTCCGGGACCCGCACGTCGATGCCCTGGCCGGCGAGCCAGTCGCGGGCGCGTCGCGCCAGTTCGTGTGCGACCACACGGTCACGATGGGGGACGAGTCCGACGGCTTCCACGGGGCCTCATTCTGGCCCGGGACGGGTCGGAGCCGACGCGACGGCGTGATCGAGACCCTCGCCCGTGACCGTCGCCGGGCCGCGCGCAGCCCGCGCGAGGAACTCCACGTTGCCATCGGCTCCCCGCAGGGGGCTCGGAATCACCGCAGTGATCCCGAGGCCGATCTCGTCGAGCGCGGCAACGACTTCGCCGAGGACCGCACGGTGCACCACCGGATCGCGGATCACGCCGCCCTTGCCCACGCGCTCGCGACCGGCCTCGAACTGGGGCTTCACCAGCACCACGAAGTCGGCGGTCGGCGTCGCGAGTGCGAGGAGGTTCGCGGCCACGAGCCGGAGCGAGATGAACGAGAGGTCGGCGACGACGAGGTCGACGGGCGCACCCAGCGCGCCGGCCTCGAGCGCGCGCAGGTTCGTTCGCTCCATCACGGTGACACGCGGGTCGTTGCGGATCGACCACGCGAGCTGGTTGCGCCCGACATCGACGGCAACCACCTCGGCCGCCCCCGCCCGGAGCACGCAGTCGGTGAACCCTCCGGTCGACGCGCCCGCGTCGAGGACCCGCATGCCGGTGACATCGATCGCGAACTCGACGAGCGCGCGCCGGAGCTTGTGACCACCGCGCGACACGTACTCGTTGGGCGCGGCGGCCACCGCGACGGCTTCGGCGCCGTCGACCTGACGCGCCGCGCTGTCCGCGGGCGCGCCTCCAACGGTGACCCGGCCGGTCTCGATCAGCTCGACGGCACGGGCGCGGCTCGGAGCCAGCCCGCGGCGGACCAGCTCGGTGTCGAGCCGGCGGCGCACCGACGAGCTATGCGCGCGCGGCCGAGGCGCCGGCCGCAGCCTTCTTGGCCGGAGCCTTCTTCGCCGTCGCGGCCTTCTTGGCCGGTGCCTTCTTCGCCGCCGCGGCCGGCTTCGCCGCGAGCTTGCGCTCGAGCCGGTCGAGGTCGTCGCGGGTCGCGATCCCGAGCGCGTGCACCTGCCGCTGGATCTCCGTCTGCACGAGTGAGCGCAGGTCTTCGCGGCGCCGGCGGCTGGCCTCGAGCACCTCGTCGACGGTGGCGGCGGCACGGTCCTGCGCGAGCTGGCCCTGCGCGACAAGGTCGGCGACGAACTTGCGCGCCTGGGAGCGCTGCATCTCGGTGAAGCTCATCCCCGTCTCGATGAGCTGCTTCCAGTCGGGACCCTGTGCCATCGCGTGCTCCTCGTCATCGGGCGCGGTCATCGGGCGCGGTCATCCGGCCGACGACCTCGAACGAGGCAGCCTACGGCCCACGTCACGGCGCATCCACCCAGCTACGGTGCCGCGCGATGGTCCTGCCGCTCCGAGACCTCAACCCGACGCGACGGCTGCCCGTCATCACGCTGCTCCTGATCGCGGTGAACGTCTTCGTCTACTTCGCGGTCCAACCGCACAGCAGCTCGCAGCAGTCGGACCGATTCGTCGTCAACCACGCGGCCATCCCCTGCGAGCTCCGGCACGGGCATTCGCTGAGGTTGCCCCAGATCGCGCGGCACTCGTGCTCGGCGCCCCGTCACGAGGTCGTCGTCATCGTCGGTGGCGTGCCCGAGCGCGCTCCCGACGTACCGATCTCACCGGGCAAGAACGTGTACCTCGCCGTCATCGTGTCGATGTTCCTGCACGCCAACCTGCTCCACCTGGCGGGGAACATGCTGTTCCTCTGGATCTTCGGCAACAACGTCGAGGACCGCCTCGGGCGGATCGGCTACACGCTCTTCTACTTCGGCGCCGGCATCGTCTCGACCCTCGGGTTCGCGGCCGCGAACCTGAGCTCGATCGCGCCGCTGCTCGGCGCGTCGGGCGCGATTGCCGGCGTGATGGGCGCGTACCTGATCTGGTTCCCGCGCGCCCGCATCCTGAGCCTCGTGGTCATCGTTCCGCTCTACATCCCTGCTGCACCGGTGCTCATCATCTGGTTCGTGACGCAGTTCTTCACCGATCCCAACACCGGTGTCGCGTGGGTCGCGCACGTGTGCGGCTTCGTGTTCGGCGCGCTCGTCGCGTTCGCGCTGCGAGGGTCGCAGACTCCTGGCACGCGCCCGCTCCCGCCGCCACCGCCGCTACCGGGCGCGTGGCCCGGTGGTCTGCGCGGCTCTGAGTAAATCGGGCGCAAGGGCGCGGAGGTCCGCGGCCACGAGCGGCGGCGCCGGATCGGGAATCGGCTCCTCCCCCGCGCGACCGACGATGCCCGAAAGCACCAACGCGAACGGCCAGCCCAACACCGCAGCAAATGCGCCGTCGGTCGACGGCCGGTCGCCGATCATCACGCCGTGGTCACCACAGATACTGCGCACGAGCGCGGCCATGGGTGCCATCGGCTTCCCCGCGACCTCCGGCTCGCGGCCGGCCGCGGTCTTCACCGCGGCGACGAGCGCGCCGTTGCCCGGCAGGACACCGCCCGCGCTCGGGTACGTCGGGTCGACGTTGGTCGCGACGAACCGAGCGCCGGCCCGCACGGCGTCGGACGCAACGGCGAGACGGTCGAAGTCGAAGTTGCGATGCCAGCCGACGACGACCGCGTCGGCAGGCTCCGAATCGACCGCGACGAGCCCGACGGCCTCGAGCGCCTCGCGGACGCCCGGCCCCGAGCACGCAAGCACCCGCGCGCCGGGCGCCAGGTCGGCGGCGAGCATCTGGGCCGCGGCCATGGCGCTGCTCAGCACATCGTCGGGAACCGCGGGCACTCCGCACGCGACGAGCTTCGCCGCGTAGTCGGCACGCGTGCCCGACGAGTTGTTCGTGACGAACACGACGCGCAGACCACCGGCGCGCAGTGCCGCGACACCCTCGTCCGAACCCGGGATCGGATCGTCGCCGCGCCACACCACGCCGTCGAGGTCGCAGCACACGGTGCTGAATCCCGAACCGCTGAATCCCGAACCGCTGAATCCCGAACCGCTGAATCCCGAACCGCTGAATCCCGAACCGTCGAGTGTCACGGCGCGTCCTCGGTGCCGCCACCGACGAGGTCGGCCAGGGCCTGTTGGTAGTCGGCGTGGTCGGGACGCATCGCCGCCGCGATGCGCAGATGGCGGCGGGCGCCGACGAGATCGCGCGTCTGGCGCAGCGCGAGCCCCAACCCGAAGTGCGCGTAGTCGTTGACCGGATCGAGCTCCACCGCGATCGCGAACTCGGCCGCGGCGGCGTCGTACCGCCGGGTCCGGTAGTAGGCCCGCGCCAGCGTCTCCCGGACCGACGACTTCTCCGGCTCGAGGTCACGGGCCCGTTCCAGCGCGACCACTGCGGCGTGCGCGTTGCCGGTTGCGAGCAGCTCGCGCCCGTCCTGAAAGGACTCGTAGGCGCCGCGCGTGCCGTCGGCCGCGTCCGGGCCGGTGTCGGGGCGTTCGTCGGAGCCGTCGTCGGGCGAATCGTTTCCGTACATGGGCTCTCTCGTGAGCAGACGTCGATGCACCGGAGGTCGAACTGAGACCGGCCGGCGGCGCTGTGCTACAACCGTTCACACGCCGAGTCTGGAGCGTCCCCGGTGCCTGACTTCTTCCCGTTCGCGGGGATCCGCTATTCCAACGGTGCCGACCTCAGCGCGCGCGCCGCGCCACCTTACGACGTGATCGACGAGGAACAGCGGGCAGCGCTGGAGGCGGCACACCCGCAGAACGCGGTGCGGCTGATCCTGCCGCGCGACGGCGCCGTCGAGGGTGACCGCTACTCCCGGGCCGCGTCGACGTACGCGACCTGGTGTGCCGACGGAGTCCTTGTTGCTGATCCCGAGCCGCGGTTCTACGGCTACCGCATGACCTTCGACGGCGGCCGGCGCCACACCATCGGCGTGCTCGGCGCGTTGACCCTGCCGGAGCCGGGTGACGGCAGCGTGCTCCCGCACGAGCGCACGCTCCCGAAGGCGAAGAGCGACCGGCTCGCGCTGCTGCAGGCGACGCGCCTGAACCTCGATCCGATCTGGGGTCTCTCGCTCACCGAGGGCCTGACGGCCGCGATCGACACGACCCGCGAGCTCGGTCGGTGCTCCGACGAGGACGGCACGATCCACACGCTGTTCGCGATCGACGATCCCGCGGCGCAGACGGCCATCCGCGACGCGATCCGCTCGACACCGCTCGTGCTCGCCGACGGCCACCACCGTTTCGAGACCGCGCTCGCGTACCGCGACGAACGGCGCCGCGCCGGCACCGCCGACCCCGGCGCGGACGCGATCATGGCGTTCGTCGTCGAGCTCGCCGACGATCAGCTCAGGATCGAGCCCATCCACCGGCTGGTGCACGGGCCCGCCGATTGGGGCGCCGGCACCGGGTCGCCGTTGCGGCAACGACTCGCCGCGAGCTTCGAGGTGATCCCCGCCGGGCCGAACACGCCCGAGGCGGTCGCCCGGCTCGTCGGCTCGATGCGGGCCAACGGAAGCCTCGGTCTCGTCGACGCGGAAGGGGTCGCGCTGCTCGTCGCCGACCCGGGCACTGCCGCCCGCGCGCTCGCGTGCGAGCCGGCACCGGTCGCCGGCACCGACGCCGCGCTGTTCGAGACGGTCGCGGTCCCACTGCTCGAGGGCGCCACCATCGAGTACCGCCACGACGCGATCGGCGTCGCGGCCCTCGTCGCCAAGGGCGTCGCCGACGCGGCGCTGCTCCTGCGGCCCGTGTCGGTGGCCGACACGCGTGCGGCCGCCATCGCGGGCGCGCGCATGCCGCAGAAGACGACGTTCTTCGCGCCCAAGCCGCGGACGGGAATGGTGTTCCGCAGCCTCGGCGAATCCGGCTAATACAGGCTCAGCTGATCGTCCAGGTCGAGCCGGTCGAGAGCAGCGCCGCGAGGTCGCCGGGACCGGAACGCTCCGACGCGGCCGCCAACTGCCGCTGCACCTCGACTTCGTAGACGGGCCGCTCGACGTCGCGGAAGATCCCGACCGGGGTCGGCACGTTGGGGGCGTCGGCCAGACGGGAGAGCGCGAACGCGAGGGTCGGGTCGGAACGGTGCTCGTCGTGCACGAGCAGGCGCTCCATGCCGACGTCGGCGATCTGGCACACCGACGGCTCACCGAACTCGTTGAGCGTCACACCGAGCTGATTGTCGGCGCCGAACACGATCGGCTCACCGTGCTTCAGGTCGATGAGCATGTCGGCGCGCACATCGCGCTTGAGGATGCCGGCGAAGGCACCGTCGTTGAAGACGTTGCAGTTCTGGTACACCTCGACGAAGGCGGCGCCCTTGTGCTCGTGCGCGCGCCGGAACACCTCCATCATGTGCTTGCGGTCCACATCGTGGGTGCGCGCGACGAAGCCGGCCTCGGTGCCGAGCGCGAGCGAGACCGGGTTGAAGGGATGGTCGATCGAGCCGAACGGCGTCGACTTCGTGACCTTGCCGACCTCGGAGGTCGGCGAGTACTGGCCCTTCGTCAGCCCGTAGATCTGGTTGTTGAACATCAGGATCTTCAGGTTCACGTTGCGGCGCAGCGCGTGGATCAGGTGGTTGCCGCCGATCGAGAGCATGTCGCCGTCGCCGCCGATGACCCACACGTGCAGGTCGGGACGGGCCATGGCCACACCGGTCGCGACGGCCGGCGCGCGCCCGTGGATGCTGTGCACACCGTAGGTGTTCATGTAATACGGCAGCCGCGCCGCGCAGCCGATGCCGGAGACGAACACCATCTCGTCGGGGTTCACCCCCAGCTCGGGCAGCAGGAACTGGATCGCGGCGAGGATCCCGTAGTCGCCGCAACCAGGGCACCAGCGAACTTCCTGGTCGGACTCGAAGTCCTTACGGGTGAGGGTCACGCCCGTGTCGGTCATGCGTACATCTCCAAGATCTTGGCTTCCATCTCGGCGGCGCGGAACGGCACACCGGCCATCCGCGTGAACGTCTTCGCGTCGACCAGGTACTCGGCGCGCACGAGGCGCGCGAGCTGGCCGAGGTTCATCTCCGGCACCAGCACCGTGCGGTACCGGGAGAGCACGTCACCCAGGTCGCGCGGGAACGGGTTGAGGTGCATGAGGTGCGCGTGCGAGACCTTGCGGCCACGCAGGCGCACCCGGCGCACGCCCGCCGTGATGGCTCCCCACGTGCTGCCCCACCCGAGGACGAGCACCTCGTCGCCACCGTCGTCGTCGAGATCGGTCAACGGGATGTCGTTGGCGATACCGGCGATCTTCGCGGCCCGGATGTGCACCATGTGCTCGTGGTTCTCGGGCTGATAGCTGATGTTGCCGGTGCCGTCTTCCTTCTCGATGCCGCCGATGCGGTGCGCGAGACCGGGGGTTCCCGGAATCGCCCACGGGCGGGCGAGGGTCTCGGGGTCACGCAGGTAGGGCCAGAACTCGTCGCCGTGGTTCTTCTCGGTCGCAAACTCGACCGAGATGTCGGCCATCGAGTCGACGTCGGGCAGCAACCACGGCTCCGCGCCGTTTGCGAGGTACCCGTCACTCAACAGGATCACCGGCGTGCGGTACTTGACCGCGATGCGTACCGCCTCGAACGCGGCGTCGAAGCAGTGCGACGGGGACTTGGCCGCGACGATCGGCAGCGGCGACTCACCGTGACGGCCGTACATCGCGAGGAGTAGGTCGGCCTGCTCGGTCTTCGTCGGCAGGCCCGTTGACGGACCGCCGCGCTGCACGTCGACGATGAGGAGCGGGAGCTCGAGGCTGATCGCGAGGCCCATCGCCTCCGACTTCAGGTCGACGCCCGGACCGCTGGTGCCGGTGACACCGAGCGCACCCGCGAACGCGGCGCCGATTGCGATGCCACACGCCGCGATCTCGTCCTCGGCCTGCAGCGTCTTCACACCGAAGTTCTTGTGCTTCGACAGCTCGTGCAGGATGTCGGACGCCGGAGTGATCGGGTACGAGGAGTAGACGAGCGGGAGCTTCGCCTTCTGCGACGCGGCAATGAGCCCGTACGACAACGCGAGGTTGCCGATGATGTTGCGGTACTTGCCCTCTCGCAACTTCGCGGGCGCAACCTCGTACGGGTTGTCGAAGAGCTCCGCGGTCTCGCCGAAGTTGCGGCCGGCGCGAAACGCCGCCAGGTTCGCGTCGAGCACCGTCTGTTTGTCGGCGAAGCGCTTCTCGATCCATTCGATCATCGGCTTCGTCGGACGCGTGTACATCCAGCACAGCAACCCGAGCGCAAAGAAGTTCTTGGAGCGCTCCGCGTCGCGCGGCTTCACGCCGAGCTCGCGCGTCGCCTCGACGGTGATCGACGTCATCGGCACCGGGTAGACGTTGAACGCCGCGAGCGAGCCGTCGTCGAGCGGGTTCGCTGCGTACCCGGCCTTCTCGAGGTTCCGCTGGTCGAACGCGTCCGAGTTGATCAGCAGCGTCGTGCCCGGCGAGACGTCGGACATGTTCGCCTTCAACGCGGCGGGGTTCATCGCTACCAGCACGTTGGGCACGTCGCCCGGCGTGACGATGTCGTGGTCGGAGATGTGCACCTGGAACGAGGAGACGCCGGCGATCGTGCCGGCCGGGGCACGGATCTCGGCGGGGAAGTTCGGCAGGGTCGCGAGATCGTTGCCGAACGCGGCCGAGATCTCCGTGAAGCGATCTCCGACCAACTGCATGCCGTCACCCGAGTCGCCTGCGAATCGGATCACGACCTGATCGAGCGTCTGGGCCTCGTGGGCCGACGTCGTATCTAGGGTCACCGTTGACCTTCCTTCAGATGTCTGTTCGCGCCCGCTGTCGCCTGCCTGTCGGGCGGTTCCCTGCCCGCGCGCGCCGCACCTCGCATCGTAGTGGTCCGGCCCCCGTCGCCTTGACATCGGCGCGATCGCATGGCATATGACGCGATCACGCCGATGTTCATGGCCTCATCCACATGCGGTTCACCGGTCTGCGGCGCACGAAGAACGCCGGTTGCGGCTGCTCCGGGTTCACGGTGCGCGCACACCGTGCTCACGCGGCGGGATCGAGCCCTTCGAGCGCAGTGTGGATGCGACGCATGGCGACGTCGACCCGGCGGCGGTCGCCGGCGCGGGCGACCAGCGCGGCCTCGAGCTCGACGCGCGACGCGGTCGTTGCACCCGCACGGAAGAACCGCCGGCGCACCGAGCCGACGGCGACCAGCTCCGCGCCCGTGTCGAGGGCGACGAGCCACGCCGGCGGATCCCACACGGCAACGGGAACCGAGATCGCGCCGCCCGCCGCCGGACGCGTCGTGATCTGCAGCACGGCGAGGTTGCGCCCCGAGGGCAAGGTCCGCGACTCGGGCGGGCTGGTGAGGTGGCCGCGCACGACGGCCAGGTTGACGGACATGAGAACGACCTCCGAGGCTCCGATGCCGGACGCGGCTCTCGCGTCTGCGGCTCGGGGAAGTCGCGGGGAAGGCGGGATCGACGTTACCGAGCGGGTGCGACAGTCACGGTGACCATCACGCCCGACCGCGCTAGCTGAGCGCCGCGAGCCGCTCGGCGACGTCGGCGAACTCGGCGTCGAAGCGCTGGACCTGCTCGAACAGCGCGCGGGCGCGCGGCACGTCTCCGGCGCGCTCCTGCAGGTCGGCCAGCGCATACCAGAGCCGCACCGTGTGCTCCTTGGTGCGGCCCGGCACCTCGGAGCGGCGGGCGAGGAGATCAATGGCTTCCGCAAGCCGTCCGGCGTCGGCGAGCGCGCCGGCGACGACGATGCGTCCTTCGGTGACGAGCGCGGCTGACGGCGACGTCTCGCGCAGCTCTTCCCAGAGCTCCTCGACGTCGCGCAGCTTCCCCTGCGCGCGCCGGCAGTCCATGAGGACCGGATGCTGCTCGGTCGAGCCGCTTAGCTCTGCGAACGCGGCGAGATCGTCGGCCGCGGCGGCGTACGAGCCAATGCGGTAGCGGCAGAGCCCGGCGAGCTCGCGCACGGCGACGGCCGACGGATACGACTCCGTGAGGGGCCGCAGGATGCGCAGCGCATCGCGCTCTCGCCCGCGCGCGAACGCGTCGCTCGCACGCGCCAGCGTCTCGACGGCCCGGCTGGCGTTCCCGCCCGCCAGGCGACGCAGCTCTTCGGTCGCCTCCGTCGGTCGCGCGCGCTTGCGGCTCGCCGACGCGCCACCCGCGGGCGCCGGCTTCGGCCGCCCACGATCGGCGCCCGCTCGCGGGGTCTCGGTTCGGGCACTTGCCGTCCGACCGCTTGGCGCACGAGTGGTGGCCGGCTTCCCGCGACCGGCGGCCTTCTTCGTGCGGTCCCCCGCCTTCGGGCGATCGTCGCCGCTCCGGGAGAGTCGCAGCACGGGTCGCTTCGCTTCGGCCGGTGGCGCCGGGGCCTCACGGCGGCGCGTGAACGGCCCGGTGACCTCGCCTTCGCGGCGCGCGGCGCGTGCCGGGTCGCCGCCCCGTCGCTTCTCGTCGCGGGCTCCCGGCCGTTTGCGGCTCTGATCCGGTGCGTCAGACCCGGTCGAACGGGAGCCGGTGGCGCGCTTGCGCACTCCACTCTGCGCGCGATCGCCGAGCGGCCGCCGACCGGTGCGCGCCGCGCCGGTTCCCAGGCGAGCGGTTCCCTGGCGAGCGGTTCCCTGGCGAGCGGTTCCCTGGCGAGCGGTTCCCTGGCGAGCGGTTCCCTGGCGAGCGTCGCGGGCCCGGGCGTACGGGCGGTCGTCGTCGGGTCCGAGCAGGGGCAGCAAACCCGGGTCGCGCGCTCCGCGGGTGCTCTTCGACGCTCCGCCGGCGCGGGCGGTACGGCCGCGGCCGGGCTCGTCGCGCTTCCCACCGCTGCTGGTGGTCCGTCCCTTCGCCTTCGCCCCCGACGCTCGCGACGCGCCGGCGTCACGACGTCGTCCGCCACTGGTGTTCGTCACGTCACGTCCTACCCTTGGCGGCGTCCCGGGCGAATTCCGGGGCCACGCAGGCTAGCGCCCGTCGCGACTCGATCGGTCGAGCCGGGCGCGTGTCCGGCGGCCTCGCCGGATGCGCCCGACAGACACCCGTCACCTGGCCGGGTGACGCTCCCGTTGCCTACTGTCGCAGGGTGACAACTGCCGTGGGGGAAGCCGCGCGACCGGACGCCGCCCCGGGTGCCCGGACCGGCGGAGCGGGCGAGGGCTACCGGCCGCATCTCGACGGGCTCCGCGCCGTCGCCGTCTATCTCGTCGTGCTCTTCCACGCCGGCGCGGCCCGCTTCAGCGGCGGGTTCATCGGCGTCGACGTCTTCTTCGTTCTCTCGGGATACCTGGTCACACAGCTGTTGATGCGAGACCTCGCGTCCCGGGGTGCGATCCGTTTCGGGAGGTTCTACGCCCGCCGGATGCGCCGGCTCCTGCCCGCCGCCTTCGCGACCCTCGTCATCACGGCCATCGTCTACTCGGCCGTCGCCTCACCCACGGAGACGAGCTCCGCGGTCAACGCGTTCAAGGCGTCGTTCCTGTACGTGGCCAACTGGTTCTTCATCCGCCGCTCGACCGGCTACTTCTCGACCGATGTCAACGCCCTCCCGGTCGTGCACTTCTGGTCGCTCGCCGTGGAGGAGCAGTTCTACCTGCTCTGGCCCATCCTGCTCGGCTCGCTCTTCGCACTGACCCGGCGCTTCGGCCGCCGCGCACATCGCGCGATGCAGGTCGCGGTGGGCGGCGGAGCACTTGCGTCGATGGTGTGGGCGCTGAGCCTCGCGGGGTCGCACCTGGATCGCGCCTATTACGGGACCGACACCCGCGCCTACGAGCTCCTCGCCGGCGCGTTCGTCGCCCTCACCCCGGGTCTCGTTCGGCGGGCGACCCGCTACCAGGGTCTCGCGCTCGCAGCGGTCGGGGCCACGGCGGTTCTGCTGCTGCTGTCCACCTCGTTCATCCACATCAATGCCGTCCAGCGCGGGGTGGTGACGACGATCACGACCGTCGCGCTCATCATCGCCATCGAGGCCGCTCGCGGTGGGCCGGTCAACCGCGTGCTGTCGTCGCCCACGGCCGTGTATCTCGGCCAGATCTCCTACGGGACATACCTGTGGCACTGGCCGGTCATCGTCGTGGCCCTCGCCCTCACCAACCGCACGATCAGCCCCCTGTCGACGTTCGCGATCTCGGCGCTGATGGGCACGGGATTGGCGTCGCTGAGCTATCAGGCGCTCGAACGGCCGATCCGCCGGCAGCAGTTCCTCAACCGGGTCAACCCCGCGGTCATTGCGGTCGGCCTGACGGTCAGCCTCGTCTCCGCGTTGGTCATCATTCCGTACGTCTTCGACCGTCCGTACCACCCGCTCGGCACGGCGCGCGGCGCGGCGCAACCCGGATCGACCCCGATCCCCGATCTCGACTTCAAGCGCGCGAAGTCGGACAAAGGCGGCCAGCTCCAGGACGTGAAGTTCCTCGACACCTGGAACTGCCTGGGAAAACCGCCCTCGACGTGCACGATCGTGAAGGGCGGCGGCCAGCACATCCTCGTGATTGGCGACAGCCACGCCTGGATGATGTATCCGACCTTCGCCAAGATCGCGCAGAACGCGAACCTCACGCTCTCGACCGCCGCGACCGGTGGATGCCCCTGGCAACGCGACCTGTACGACACGCACAAGCTCCCGGCTGACCCGAAGCGCGCACAGCGCTGTCTCGCCTTCAAGACGGATCTCTACAACCGGGTCATCCCCCGCCTCAAACCCGATGTCATCATCGCGATCGAGACGAACTACCGGACTCCCACGCTGTACAACCGGAAGAACCGGCCGGTCCGGGCGGCCGGTCCCGCCGACAATCTGCGGCAGATCAAGACCGACACCGCGCGCTCGGTCAAGCTGCTCGAGGCGTCGGCCAAGAAGGTCGTGGTCGTCGACCCCGTGCCGGTGGCCCCGTTCACCGACGACCCGTTCGTGTGCCTCACCAAGAGCCAATTCCTCGAGCAGTGCCGCTTCACCGCCGGCAACGAGGCGGCGTCGCTGGTGACGATCTTCCACGGCCTCGTCGACGACACCCGCGTGTACGGCATGAACTGGGACCGGCTGGTCTGCCCCGCGCTGCCGACCTGCGACCCGGTCATTCACGGCCTGATCGTCCGCTGGGACGAGGGGCACCTCACGCCGAAGTTCGCCCTGACCCTGGTCGGTCCCGTGACCGCCGAGCTCCGGCGGGCCGGCCTCATCGCCGGCTGAATCGCGTCCGGAACGCGGAAATGCCCGCCGAGTGATCGACGGGCATTTCAACGAAAAGATTCCGGCAGCGACCTACTCTCCCAGGAGGTCTCCCTCCAAGTACCATCGGCGCGGGCGGGCTTAACGGCCGTGTTCGGGATGGGAACGGGTGTATCCCCGCCGCCATAGCCACCGGAAATCATTCGGTTCTCATTCCCCTTGAGAACCCCATAGCGAGCACGCGCATCAAAAAGAAAAACTCAAGCCCTCGGCCGATTAGTACCGGTCGGCTGAACACCTTACGGTGCGTACACCTCCGGCCTATCTACCTGGTCGTCTTCCAGGGGCCTTACCCGGTTAACCCGGTGGGATATCTCATCTCGAGGCGAGTTTCGCGCTTAGATGCTTTCAGCGCTTATCTCTTCCGCAGGTCGCCAACCAGCCATGCTCCTGGCGGAACAACTGGCACACGAGAGCTGCGTCCGTCCCGGTCCTCTCGTACTAGGGACAGCTCCTCTCAAATATCCTGCGCCTACGGCGGATAGGGACCGAACTGTCTCACGACGTTCTAAACCCAGCTCGCGTACCGCTTTAATGGGCGAACAGCCCAACCCTTGGGACCTGCTTCAGCCCCAGGATGCGACGAGCCGACATCGAGGTGCCAAACCTTGCCGTCGATG
>JBBSEC010000053.1:0-30960 GCA_038240075.1 Acidimicrobiia bacterium | reverse complement strand
ACCACCAGAAGAACCCCGCGGGTCATCAGCGGGTCGGAGCCGTTCGCGGCGTCGAGGAGGGTCGTGCCGAGCCCCGGCAGCGCGAACACGGCTTCGGTCACGAGGGTGCCGACGAGCACCGCGGCCACGATGTCGCGTGTCGTGCGGCGAGCGTCTGCGGTCCACACCGCGAGTGCGCACGCGAGGGCACCGGCAGGGAGGAGGCTCGCGCCGACGCGCGACACGATCGCGGAGTGTGACCCGGCCGCCGCAACGTTCCCGAAGCCCACCGCGACGGCGACCGCGGCGACGAGCGGCAGCACCCACACCGCGCCGGGAACGAAGCTCGGAGCGGGCGCGTCCCCCGCGTCGCGACCGCGCGGCGTCCGGCGGCGGCGGCGCGGCACGATGAGCACGAACACCAACCCGCCGGCGGCAGCGGCGAAGACCGCGCTCTGCGCCGCCGCTTCGCCGACGGTCGCCCCGACATCGACACCGCTGACCGGCGACCGCCCGAGATCGCCCCTTGCCGCGTCGGTCAGGAACGCGACGAACGCGACCGGCGGTGCGCGGTCGAGGTGGAGGTCGTCACGCAACGCCGCGCGTGCGACCGGATCGGACGCGTGCGATCCCAGGAACCCCGTCTCGGTCCCACCCGGCTGACGCGCCGGGAGCGCGAACAGGAGCAGCGCCACCGCGAGCAGACCCGCGGCGAGGCGCGCCAAGCGGGCACCGAGACGCGGGCGTGCAGTCAGTCGGCGGGGGCCGAGCCGTTGGTCCCGATCGGACCGATCGGCAGCGTCTCTCCCGGGGCCAGGGGGAAGTGGCACGCCACATACTGACCGGCCGCGATCTCCTGGATCTGGGGTTCCTGCTGCGCGCAGACGTCCTGCGCACGCGGGCAACGGGTGCGGAACCGGCAGCCACTCGGGGGCGCCACCGGCGACGGGATCTCGCCACCGAGCGCGGGCCGGTCCGCGGGCCGGATCGACGGGTCCGCGATCGGAATGGCCGCGAGCAGTGCTGCGGTGTACGGGTGCGCGGGTCGTTCGTAGAGCTGGTCGGGTGGCCCGACCTCGCACACCTTGCCGAGGTACATCACGACGACGCGGTCACTGACGTTCTTCACGACCGCAAGGTCGTGCGCGATGAAGATGAGCGTGAGCCCGTAGCGGACCTTCATCTCCTCGAGCAGGTTGAGGATCTGCGCCTGCACCGAGACGTCGAGCGCGGAGACCGGCTCGTCGCAGATGATCAGCTTCGGTTCGGTCACGAGCGCGCGTGCGATCGAGATGCGCTGGCACTGACCACCGGAGAACTGGTGCGGTCGGCGTCCGCGCGCCGCCGCGGGATCGAACCCGCACGCGTCGAGCACCTCGTCGACCTTCGCGTCCCGGCTCTTGTCGTCGCCGATCTTCCAGATCTTCAGGCCCTCGGCGATGATGTCCTCGACCCGGCGACGCGGGTTGAGCGACGAGATCGGGTCCTGGAAGATCATCTGGATGCGCGTGCGCGTACGGCGCAGCTCGTCGCCGTGCATGCTCACGAGATTCTTGCCTTCGAACGACACGACGCCGTCCTTCGGCCGCGGCAACTGCATGATCGCCTTGCCGGTCGTCGACTTGCCGCAACCCGATTCGCCGACGAGCCCGACCGTCTCGCCCTTCAGCACGTCGAGGCTCACGTCGGAGACCGCGTTGACCTTCAGCCCCGTTCGGCCGACCGGGAACTCGACGAGGAGGTGCTCCACTCGCAGCAACGCGTCCTCGGATGTGCGCAGGTGCGCGGTGCCGCTCCCGGCCATCAGGTGGTCTCCCCAACCGTTGCGGTCGTCGGTGTCGGCGTCGTCTCGCCTGCGTTGGTCGGGTCGGCCGCGGCAGCGACGCCGGCCGCGCGATTGCGCGCGTAGGCCTCGTCGCCTTCGGGTGTACCCACCGGGTAGAAGCACGCGAACTCGTGACCCGGCGATCCGTGGTCCTCGAGTGGCGGCTCCTCCTGGAAGCAACGCTCCTGCGCGTACGGGCAGCGCGCCGCGAACTTGCAGCCCTTCGGCGGGTTCAGGAGGTCGGGCGGACGGCCCGGGATCGACTCGAGGCGCGTGTGGCTCGGAAGGTTGAGCTTCGGGATCGACTTCAGCAGCGCCTCGGTGTACGGGTGGCGCATCTGCGTGAACAGCGTGCGCGCGGGCGCTTTCTCGACGATCTTGCCGGCGTACATCACCGCGATGTCGTCGGCGCGGCCTGCGACGACACCGAGGTCGTGCGTCACCAGGATCATCGCCATGAACCGCTCGCGTTGCTGCGCCTGCAGCAGGTCGAGGATCTGGGCCTGCACGGTGACGTCGAGCGCGGTCGTGGGCTCGTCGGCGAACAGGAGCTTGGGTCCGCACGCCAGCGCGATCGCGATCATCACGCGCTGGCGCATCCCGCCGGAGAGCTGATGCGGGTAGTCACGCAGCCGACGTTCTGCTTCGGGGATCCCGACCGATTGCAGCAGCGTCAACGCGGTCTCGTTCGCGTAGTCCTTCGAGATGTCGAGGTGGTAGCGCAGCGACTCGGTGATCTGCTTGCCGATCCGCATCACGGGATTGAGCGATGTCATCGGGTCCTGGAAGACCATCGACATCTGCGTGCCCCAGTACGCACGCATCTCCGACGCGTCGGCCGCGCCGAGCTCGTGACCTTGGAACTTCACACTCCCGCCGCGCACGACGTTGTTCGGCAGCAGGCCCATGATCGAACGCGAGAGCACCGACTTGCCGCAACCCGACTCGCCGACGATTCCGAGCGTCTTGCCGCGTTCGAGCGAGAACGAGACTCCGTCGACCGCGTGCACCACACCGCGCGGCGTCTTGAACCCGGTGCTGATGTTCTCGACCTCGAGCAGCGGGACGTCGAGCGGCGCGTCGGCGAAGCGGTCGGCCCGCTCCTTCTTGCGCGGGCTCACAGCGTGCTCTCACGGACGTCGAACCGGGCCCGCACGATGTCGCCGACGTAGTTGATCGACAACACCGTCAGGAAGATGCACACCACCGGCTCGAACACGATGTGCGGAGTGGTCTGGAACTGACCGCGACCCGTCGCGATGATGTTCCCCCACGAATAGCCGCCCTGCACGCCGGCGCCGAGGATCGACAGGCCGCCCTCGGCGACCATCGCGACCGCGATGCCGAGCAGCGCGATCGAGAACATCGCCGGGGCCACGTTGGGCAGGATCTCGCGCCACATGATCCGCAGATTGCTCGCTCCCTGAGCGCGCGCCGCGAGGACGAACTCGCGTTGCGACCATTGCAACGAGTTCGCGCGCGTGATGCGCGCCAGGATCGGGATCGACACGATGCCGAGCGCGATCACGAGCACGACGAGCCGCCGCGTGAAGGTCGCCGGCTGCGGCGCGCCTTGCGAGTTGACGCCGTTGGCCGCGAGCACCGAGACCAGTGAGAGCGCGAGCACGAACTGCGGGATCGCGAGCAGGACGTTGAAGATCGACGTGAGGCCGGTGTCGAGCTTGCCGCGGAAGTAGCCGGCGATGAGGCCGAGCGAGCCGCCGAAGATCAGGCCGAACAAGACCGCGCCGACCGCGACGATCAACGAGTTGCGCCCACCCTTGGCCAGCTCGAGGAGCATGTCGTTGCCGTTGCCGTCGCCACCGAGCGGGTGCCCGGGGACCTTGAAGATGCCCTTGCTCGCCAGCGTGCCGGCCGACGACGGGTTGTGCAGGACGAACGGCAGGATGATGATGCCGAGCATCATGATCACGAGCCAGCCAATGGCGAGCCAGCCGCCGATCCCGATCCGCTTCGTGCGCGGGACGACATAGGTGAGGCTCTCGTCGGGCACGACGGGAGGGCCGCCGGGAGTCAGGTTGGTGATCGTTGCGACCATGTCAGAGAGCCGCCCTCGCATCGCGAATTCGGGGATCGACGAAGGCGTAGAGCAGATCGATGAAGAAGTTCACGAGCACGTAGCCGATCGCGATGAGCGCGACGATGCTCTGGATCTCGACGAACTGTCTCTCGAAGATCGCGGTGAAGAGCAGCTGTCCCATGCCGGGGATGCCGAAGATCACCTCGACGACGACCGCGCCCCCGATGAGCGCGCCGATGTTGAGGCCGGCGACGGTGAGCGTCGTGAGGCTCGATGGTCGGAGCGCGTGGCGCCACAGCACGCGCCGGTTCGGGATGCCCTTCGACTTCGCCATGAGGATGTAGTCCTCTTGCAGCGTCGAGATCATGTCGCTGCGTAAGAGGCGCATGTACGCGGCGATCTGACCGACCGCGAGACTGGTCGAGGGTAAGACCATCGTCTTGAAGTGTTTGACGAGGTCATCGGATGGATGGGTGTAGCCCGACGACGGCACCCAGCGCAGCTTCACCCCCACCCAGTACGAGAGCACCAGGGCCAGCGCGAAGTCGGGAAGCGCGATGGACCCGAACGCCGTGGCGTTCGCGATCCGGTCGAAGATCGTGCCCGCCCGGTAGGCCGCGAACACGCCGAGCGGGATCGCGATGAGCAGCGTCAAGATCATGGCGTACGCCATCAGCTGCAACGACACCGGCAGCGACTGCCCGATCAGCGTGGAGACCTTCCCGCGTCCTGTCGGCCCGTAATACACCTGGCCGAGGTTGCCGTGGACGAACCCCGACAGCCAATGCCAGTACTGCGTCACGAGCGGCTGGTCGAGATGCAGCTCGTGCGCGATGGCCTTGTGGTCGGCCGGACTCGAGAACCCGACGATCGATGTGACCGGATCGCCGGGCACGAGCTGCAGCAGGAAGAACGAGAAGAACGACACGCACAGGACGACGATCACGAGTTGGATGACTCGTCGTAGCCCTGCGCGCATCGCTCCCCTCCCGAAAACGAAAACTCGGCGTCTGCTTCCGGGCCCCTAGCTCTTCCAGAGTCCGGAGACGTCCGTCCCGCTCGTCAGACCCGGGAACGGAGCGTTCCCGACTGCGTTCGCGTTCGTTGCCGTCGGCAGGTTCGGGCCGAGCACGCCGTTGACGTTGGTCTGCTCCGGAATGGTCCAGATCGAGTAGTAGCCCCACGCTTCCCAGACCTGCTTCGTGAACTCCAGGTTGAGGTCCTCGTACGCGGCCTTCCGAGCGGCCGGGTCCGGGTTCTCACGACCGGTCGTGAGGTCCTTGTTGATCTTGGAGTCGTTGAAGTGCGAGAAGTTGACGAGGTTGTCGCAGTTGTTGCCGTTGACCGGCGGACCCGGGTCGGCGATGTGCTTCTCGTTGAGCTTGGGGTCGTTCACGGCCGGAGTCTGCGTGTCGGCACAGTGCCACCAGACCCACTGGTCGTCAGGATCGAAGCCAGGGTGGTTGCGCCAACCCGACACCTGGTAGCTGCCGGCGATGACGTCGTTGATGTTCGCCGACTGCTCCTCCTGCTTGATGCTCATCGTGATGCCGGCCTTCTTCATGTAGCTCGCGATGAGCTGGGCCGACTGCAACGAGCTCGAGTCGCTCGCGGTGGTGTAGGTGAAGGACAGGTTCTGCCCGGTGTCCTGCTTGTAGGACGCCGCGAACGCCTTGGCCTTCGTCGTGTCGCCGGTGGGCGGCGGGATCTCGCCCGCGGGGTACCCCGACAGCGGCACGTATCCGAGCACGTTCGCACCGAACGGGCCGTACGCACGCTGCTGCAACCCGTGCTGGCGAATCTGGTTGTACTCCTGTGAGTTCACGGCCCACGCATAGGCCTTGCGCGCGTTGATGTTGTCGAACGGCGCCTTCGTCGTGTTGAAGATCGCGTACGTGATCTCCGGGTACTTCGAGTCCTGGTCCCAGTTGAGGGTGCCGTTCGTGTGCGCCGACGACAGGTCGTTGATCACGTCGGTCGAGTCGGTGGTGGCCAGGTCGTAGAGCTTCGTCTGCAAGCCGCTCGTCAACCGCGACGGGTCGGTCACGGGGATGAACGTGAGCTTGTCGAGGTACGGGAGCTGCTGACCGAACTTGTCCTTGCGCCAGTAGTTCGGGTTCTTCACGACGGTCAGGTGGTCGTTGACCTGCCAGTCGCCCTTGAACGCGAACGGACCGGTTCCGATCATGGTCTTGAAGCAGTTCTTGCCCGCCTTGAGCTGGGCCTCGGCCGCGATGCCCACACGGCCGTAGCCGTAGAGGTGCGACGGGAACGAGACCCACGGGATCTTCGTGTTGACCGCGACGGTCATCGCGTCGACGAGCTTGACGTCCTTGACCTGGTCGAAGTTGAAGCGGAGCAACAGGTTCGTCGAGTCGGTGAGCCCGGTGTACTCGTCGAGGTTGTCCTTGACGACCTGGCCGGTGAGGTCCGTGCCGTCCTGGAACTTGATGCCGGGACGGATCTTGATCGTCCAGGTCTTGTAGTCGGCGCTCGGCGTGACCGACTGCGCGAGGAACGGGATGTAGTCGCCCTTGCTGTCGGGCACGGTGAGGGTGTCGTAGATCGCGCGTGCGACCTGGATGCCGCCGGCCGCGAGCTGTGCCTCAGGAAGGCACCAGCCACCGGTCGTCTCCGCCTCGAGTGCGAAGGTCATGCTGCCACCCTCTTTGGGCTTGGCGTTCGACGTCGACGGTGTCGTGCTCTTGCCGCCGTTGCCGCTCTTGCCGCTTCCCCCACTGGAGCAAGCTCCTGCGACGAGTGCGAATGCGAGCATCGCCGATGCGATGGTCAAGTGGTGGCGCGCGCGAAGCCTGGTGGCCACGTTCCCCCCTGCTGTCGGTGTGTTCTCCCCGGTGTGACGAGAGTCACATTCTGAGTGTATCGGCGCAACCTAAGGAAACGCGGTCGGCCTGTCAATGACAGTGCCCGGCAAGGTCCCGGCAAGGTGCCCGGCAACTGATCGATTTCGATGACCTATCGCGTCACCTGAATCGATCAGTTGGCGGCCGCCCGGCTCGGCCGAGGGTCGCGAGATTGCGGTGCCCGGGGCCCGTCGGAAGGTCGGCCGCGGTCGACTTCACGTGCACGCGCCGGCCGACCAGCTCCTCGGATTCGGCGGCCGCGAGCAGTTCCGGGTCGGTCGAACGCGCGTAGGCGCGGGCTCCGTCGGCGACATCACAGATGAGCAGTGCCCACTCGGGCTCGCCGCCGCGACCGTGCACGACCGAGTAGGCCGCGACGACGCCGTCCCCGTCGCAGGTCTCCGCGATCGCGACGGTGCCGGCCGCGTCGAGCGCCTGTTGCACGCGGTCCGCGTCGGGAGGTGTGACCCGCCCGGGTTCGGTCGAATAGACGCCAAATGCATGCTTCGTCATGTTCATCCCGACCCCACTGACCATCCCCTTCGACCCGGGATCGGCACGCAGCTCGCGAACCATCTGCGCGATCGAGTGGGTCATGTACCCGCTCCCGGGACCGCCGTGGTACGGCAGACCGCCGGTGACGCTGAGCGCGCGCGAGTCGTCGGCTCGGATGCCGAGCGCGTCGCGGGCGAACTCGATGCTGCTCGCGAAGCAGCTGTAGAGATCGAGGTGCCCGACGGCGTCGACATGTGCGCCCGCGCCGCGCAGCGCCTCGTCCGAGGCCGCTTTCATCGCCGGCGAACGCCACATCTCGCGGTGTTCCGCCACGTATACGGGGTCGGTCGCGTACGACCAGCCGCGCAGATAGACACGCCGGTCGTGCGGCACGCCGAGCGCATCGGCACGCTCATGGCTCGCGACGATGACGGCGGCAGCCATGTCGACATCCATGATCGCGACCATGTACTTCGTGTACGGATAGCCGACCATCCGGTTGTCGGCACGAGGTTGCACGATCTCGTCTGCGGTGCGCACGATGCGGAACCACGCCTCGGGATTGGCGGCCGCGATCTTGGTGAGCGGCGCGAGCAGCTCGCCGATCGCGTGGCGGTAGTCGTCGAGACCGACACCGAGGTGCGCGCGCCGCGCGTTGTCGAACACCGCGAACGTCAGCCAGGCCTGGAAGACATCGTGCGCGACCTCGGCCGGATGCAGCGGCGCCTCCCACGGATACGGACGCCTTTCGGTGGGACGATACGAGTACGGAATGCGTTCACCGGCCTGCTTCGCCCGGCGCTGGGTCGCGAGCGCCTCGGCACTCGCGACGAGCACGACATCGCGCTCGTTGTTGAGGATCGCCGCGCCGGCCTTCGCCACGAGCTGCTGCGCGGTCGTCCCGCCGATACCCGAATAGAACTTGTGTTTCGGCTCGATTTTGAGGCGTTGAGCGAGGCGCGACGGCGCGTCGTCGTACTGGCACGTCTGACAAAAGACGATGTTGAGATCGTCGATCGCTCCGAGCACCGCACGGCCACCGGAGTCGGTTGCCGCGTGGTTCGCGACCTCGGCCCACATCTCGAGCGGTTCCGGCGCGCCGTCGGGACCGACCTCGTCGGGATGCCACGTGCGGGTGGCGACACCGATGATGCAAGGGGTACGCGGATCGACGGGTCTGCCGTTCACCGTCCCTGCCAGTTCGGTTGGCGCTTCTCCGCGAACGCCTTCGGACCTTCGCGCGCGTCTTCGGTCTGGAAGATCGCGCTCGAGAGCCGGCTCTCCTTCTCGAACGCGGTTCGAAGCTCCTTGCCGAGCGTTTCGAGCACGTCCGCGGCCGACGCGATGGCGGCGGTCGCGTCGGCGCCGGTGCCGGCGGCGGCGGCGCGGCCCGGTTCGCTCGGCTCGATGGTGAGGAGCGCCGCGCGCAGCGCCCGGACGGCTGTCCGCAGCTGCTTCGTCGTGTCCTCGTCGTGATACAGGCCCTGCAGTGCGCTCTGCTTGGTCGCCCGCACTGCGAGGGGCGCGTTCGCCGTGATCCGGCGCGCGAATGCGTAGGCCGCGTCGAGGAGCTGGTCGCCCGGAACGATTGAGTTGAGCAGGCCCATGTCGTAGGCGCGTTGCGCGTCGATCAGGTCGGCGCAGAGCAGGAACTCCATGGCCTGCGCCCACGGGACCTGACGCGGGAGGCGCACCGTTGTGCCACCGCCCGCGAATAATCCCCGCTTCGGTTCCATGACCGCGAACTTGGCTTCCGGGCAGGCGACACGGATGTCGACACCGCCGAGCATCTCCATCCCGCCCGCGGTGCAGAAGCCGTTGACGGCCGCGATGATCGGCTTGTACAGCGGCCAGTTGCGCAACACGGCGCGGGTGCCGTCGTCGAGGCGGTAGCCGTTGATCTCGGTGAGTCCCTCTTCGGAGATCTGCTTCTGGAGCTTCGTGATCTCGGGGACGTACCGCTTGAGGTCGGCGCCGGTGAAGAACGCGTCGCCGACCCCGGTGATGATCGCGACCCACGCTTCGTCGTCGTGCTCGAAGCGCTCCCATGCTTCACGGAGCAGCTTGAAGTGCTCCATGTCGCACGAGTTTCGTGCTTCGGGGCGGTCGATCGTGATGAGGACGATGTGCTCGTCGTCCCGGTCGTAATGAATCGGCATCCGCCCCCCTCGTCCCAACCTGACACGTTAGTCAGCCCCCCAAACCCACCCCCGTGATCTGATCGATTTCGGTGACGGTGGACGTCACCGAAATCGATCAGTTGCCGCGGTTGCCTGTCTGCACCGCGTGCGATGCTGTCTCGCGAGGTCGAGAGTACAAACCGACCGGGCTTCCCCCAACACCAGTCCTCCGACGAGTTGGGAAAGCCGAATGCACGCACACTCAATGGACCGACGACGCGCGGATGCGTCGATCGCCGCCGTCGCGGCCAGCCAGTACGGGGTCTTCAGTCGAGATCAAGCTCGCGACTGCGGGTTGACCGATCGGCAGATCCGACTGCGGATCCAGAACGGGCGCTGGGAACGCCTTGCACTCCACACGTTCCGGATCGCCGGCGTCACCACGTCGTGGCGCCAACGACTCCTTGCTGCGTGCATCGCGGCCGGCCCGGGAACCGCGGCATCGCACCGCAGTGCGGCCGCGCTGCACCGGTACGACGGGTTTGCGCCTGGGATCATCGAGATCACCGTTCCGCACACGCGCCGCGACTTCCGGATGGCCGGGGTCATCGTCCACAGCTCGAGCAATTGGTGCGACGAAGACATCGCCGTTGTCGACGGGATCCCTATTTCGACGCCCGAACGGACGCTTTGCACGCTTGCGGCCGTCGTCTCCGAAGCTCAAGTCGAGAGTGCGCTCGACAGCGCCGAACGGCAGAGCAAGGTTCGACGCTCCGACGTCACCCGCGTGCACGGCGACGTGCGTGAACGTGGTCGCAACGGTGTCGCCGCGCTCGCACGCATCCTCTACCGGCGCGCGGAGCTTGCGGGCATCCCGCAGAGCGTGCTCGAGCGGCGCATGTTGAGGTTGCTCGAACAGCACGGCATCCCGCTGCCCGCCTGCCAGGTACCGGTTCGAAGGCCGGACGGACGGATGGCGTATCTCGATTTTGCGTACCGGGACCTGGGCCTCGGCATTGAGGTCGACGGCAACGTCGCGCACGCGACACCGGTGCAGCGCGCGGCTGACAACAAGCGGGCGAACGGCGTCATGCTGCGCAACATTCGTCTGATCCGTTTCACCTACGAAGAGGTGATGCGCGAGCCCGAGATGGTCGCCGCGACGGTGCGCTCCCACCTCCGATCCCGGCGCGCCGCGTGATGCCTTGCCGCCGAATCGAACTGATCGATTTGGGTGACGCGGACCGTCATCCAAATCGATCAGATGGAAAAGCGGGCCGACGCGACTCAAGCTGACGTGTGTGTCAGGGGCGTGGGAAGATGCCCGGCGTGGCAGAAAAACCGAAAGCGCTGGTAACGGCTCCCTTCCGCGGCGAGGGGCTGACCACGCTCCAGAGCGTGGCCGACGTCGTGCTCGATCCCTGGATCGACGCCCCCACGCTGCGGCTCTACAAGGCCGAGCAACTCGCCGAGCGGGTGAACAGCGAAGGCGCGACCATCCTCATCGTCGAGTCGGACTCCGTGAAGGGCCCCGTCTTCGACTGCGACCTCCGCGTCATCGGTTCGTGCCGCGGCGATCCCAACAACGTCGACGTCGAAGCCGCAACCAGGGCGGGAATCCCGGTGCTCAGAGCGCCGGGAAGGAACGCGGACGCCGTCGCCGAGATGACGATCGCCCTCCTCTTCGCGACGAACCGGTTCGTCGTCGCGGGCGACCGCGACGTGCGGGCCGAGCAGGTCTACGCCGGCGGCAAGATCCCGTACCAGCGGTACCGGGCCTGGCAACTTGCCGGAAGAACCGCCGGCATTGTGGGCCTCGGCGCGGTCGGCCGGGCGACGAAGTGGCGACTCGAAGGCCTCGGCATGAAGGTGATCGCCTACGACCCGTACAACCCCGAAGCGACGCACTCACTCGACGACCTGCTCGCGGATTCCGACGTCGTGACGATGCACGCCATGGTGACGCCGGAGACAACCGGCCTCATCGGCGAGGAGCAGTTCGGGCGCATGAAGCAGGGCGCGATCTACGTGAACTCCGCACGCGCCGCGCTGCACGACACCGACGCGCTCGTCGCCGCCCTCCAGTCGGGCCACCTCGCGGGCGCGGGGCTCGATCACTTCCAGGGCGAGCACCTCTCGAAGGACCATCCCCTCGCCGCGATGGACAACGTCGTGCTCACGCCCCACATCGCGGGCGCGACCTACGACACCGAGGCGAACCACTCGAAGCTCATCGCCGACGACGTCGTCCGCATCCTCGCGGGCGAGAAGCCGGTCAACTGTGTGAATCCGGAGGTCCTGGCCTGATGGCGACCAAGCTCACCGCCCAGGAGACCAAGGAGATGCTCCTCGCGACCGCGAAGGAGATGATCGCCAAGGGTCTCGTCGAGGGCACCGCCGGCAACCTCTCCGCCCGGCTCCCCGACGGCAACGCGGTGCTCACGCCGTCGTCGCTCGCCTACGAGACGATGACCCTCGACGATCTCGTCGTCTGCGATCTCGACGGCAACGTCCTCGAAGGCGAGCGGGGTCCGACGACCGAGAAGGCGCTGCACCTCTCGTGCCTCCGCAAGCACGAGGACATCAACGCGGTCATCCACTCGCATGCGCTCTTCTGCCAGATGTTCGCCGTGACCCACCAGCCGATCCCGTGCGTCATCGAGGAGTTCGACGTCTACGTCGGCGGCGACGTGCCCGTCGCCAACTACAAGGTCACAGGCTCCGACAAGCTTGGCGACGAAGTCTCCGACTGGGTCGGCGACCGCGGTGCCGTGCTGATGGCCAACCACGGTCTGCTCACGGTGGGCAAGAACCCGCAGGACGCGCTCAAGGTCGCGATGCTGGTGGAACGCACCGCGCAGGTGATCTGGGGCGCCCGCGCGCTCGGCGAGCTCGTTCCGCTCCCCGAATCGACGATGAAGAAGTTCGCGCCGATCTACAAGTTCCTACGCTCGCAGGGCTAACGCCGCCGCAACAGCGTGAGGCCGTCGGAGACCGGCAGCATCACCGCGTCGACACGCGAGTCCGCGGCGACGAGATCGTTGAACGCGCGGATCGCAACCGTGTTGTCGTCGGTCGCGTCGGCGTCGACCACCCGACCACTCCAGAGCACGTTGTCGACGAGGATCAGGCCGTTGGGCCGCATCCGCCGGACCAGCTCTTCGAAGTAGTGCGCGTAGTTGGGCTTGTCGGCATCGATGAACGCGATGTCGATCGTCGGATCCTCGGGCAGCGCGCGCAAGGTGTCGACGGCGGGGGCGATCACGAGGTCGATGCGATCGGCGACGCCGGCCTGCTCCCAGTGGGGGCGCCCGATCGCGGTCCATTCCTCGCTCACGTCGCAGCACAGCAGCCGTCCGCCGGGCACGAGGCCGCGCGCGATGCACAAGGCGGAGTAGCCGGTGAAGGTGCCGACCTCGACCGCGTGCTTTGCACCGACGAGCGCCGTGAGCATGGTCATCAGCGCGCCCTGTTCCGGCGCGATCTGCATCCCGGAGACGGGGCCGAGGGCCGCAGTCGCGTCGATGAGCGACTGTTGCACCGCGTCGGGCCGCTGCCCGTGCGCGAGGAGGTACTCGTGCACCTCAGATGAGAGAAAGAACGACTTGGGTGCGGGCGCATCACTCATGCCGCGCACGCTATCGGTCCCCGCGATGCGTACGAGACAGAGACATTGACGGAGCAAGCTGACACGCGTGTCAGCGTCGCATTAGGATCCCGAAACCGTCGACACGACGGCGGCCGGCCGGGGGGACGCGTGGACGAGACGCCTGCATCGCAGGAACCGACCGGCAACGCAGCATCCTTGGCTGCGGTCGTTCTCGCGGAAGAAGCGTCGCGCCAGGAAGCGCAGGCTCTCGCACGCGAGCAGGTCATCTTCCCCGACGATCTGCTTCCGGGCGTGAACTCGGAACCAGTCACGTTCAAGCAGGCGTTCCAGCGCGGCGGAAAGATGATGTTCATCGTCTTGTCGCTGCTGCTCGCGTTCGACGAGCTCGAGGGCGCGGCGATCCAGGTTCTCGGTCCCGAGATCCGCGCGACGTTCCACATCAGCGAGGGCGCGATCGTCTTCATCGCGACGGCGTCGTCGGCGTTCTTCGTCCTCGGCGCGGTACCGATGGGCTGGTTGGCCGACCGGGTGAAGCGCACGCCGATCGTCGGGATCGCGAGCCTCGCGTTCGGCGGGTTCGTGTTCGCGTCAGGCCTCGCGATCAACGCGTTCGTGTTGTTCTGGACCCGGTTCGCGACCGGCGTGGCGAAGGCAAACAGCATCCCGGTGCACCAGTCGCTCATCGCCGACAACTACCCCATCGGAATCCGCGCCCGGATGTCGGCCGCGATGAACATGGGCGCGCACGGGATCGGGCTCGCGAGCCCGGTGCTCGTCGCAGCCATCGCGACGTGGGCCGGCGGGCCCGAGGGCTGGCGCTGGGCGTGGTACCTGCTCGGCATCCCGGTCGTGATCACGGCCTTCTTCGCGTTTTTCATGAGGGAGCCACCGCGCGGTCAGTTCGAGAAAGACGACGTCCTGCACGAGCTGATCGAGGACGCCGATCCCGCGCCGATCTCGATGGAAGCCGCGTTCGCGCGCATCAAGAAGATCGCGACGATCCGTACCGTCCTCGTGGCGTTCTGTGCGCTCGGCTTCGGCCTCTTCAGCCAGGGCGAGCTCGCATCGCTCTACCTGCACGACCACCTGCACGTCACCAACGTGCTGCACCGCGGCCTGCTCCTCAGCCTGTCGGGCATCGCCGCGCTCCCGATCCTGCCCTTCGTCGGCCAGTACTTCGACCGCGTCTACCGCAAGAACCCGGCCAAGGCGCTCGCGATGGTGGGCGCGCTGATCCTGCCCTCCGCGATCTTCACGCCGCTCCAATACTCGATCCACTCCACGACGTGGTTCTGGATCCTCGGGATCCCCCAGGCGGTGCTCACCACCTCCGCGTTCGCCATGACGGGTCCGGTGCTGCAGGCCGTCGTTCCGTACCGGTTGCGCGGCATGGGAACCGCGATGGCGACGATGTACATCTTCTTCATCGGTGGCTTCGGCGGCGGGATCATCTCGGGCTTCTTCACGAACACGATCGGCGTGCAGGGAACGGTGATCGCGCTCGGCGTGCCGACGAGCATCATCGGCGGGCTGTTACTCATGAACGGCGCGCGTTTCATTCGCAACGACCTGTCGCTCGTCGTGGAGGAGCTGCTCGAGGAACAGGACGAGCACCGCAAGCGCGCCGATCTCGCGCTGGAGACGCCCGTCCTGCAGGTCGCCAACATCGACTTCTCGTACGGCACGGTGCAGGTGCTCTTCGACGTCAACTTCGAGATCAAGAAGGGTGAGTGCGTCGCGCTGCTGGGCACGAACGGCGCCGGCAAGTCGACGATCCTGCGCGTGATCAGCGGCCTCGAAGTTCCCGAGCGCGGGGTGGTGCGGCTCAACGGCCGCAACATCACGTACGTTGCGCCCGAGTCGCGCGTCAAGCTCGGCGTGCTTCTCCTCCCGGGCGGCAAGGGTGTGTTCCCCGATCTCTCGGTGGAGCAGAACCTCGAGCTGAGCGCGCACCTCATCTCGAAGAACAAGGCCGACATCGCCGGGCACGTCGACGACATGATGCAGCTCTTCCCCGAGCTCGCGCAGCGCCGCAAGCAGCAGGCGCGCAGTCTCTCGGGTGGCCAGCAGCAGATGCTCGCGCTCGCGCGAATCCTGATCCACAGGCCGCACGTGCTGATGATCGACGAGCTCTCGCTCGGCCTGGCTCCGCTCGTCGTCGAGCGGTGTCTCAAGCTGGTCGACGACCTCAAGGCCCGCGGCCAGACGATGCTGATCGTCGAGCAGTCACTGAACGTCGCGCTGTCGATCGCGGATCGCGCCATCTTCCTCGAGAAGGGCTCGGTGCGGTTCGAAGGCTCGGCCCGCGACCTCCTCGAACGCGACGATCTCGCGCGCGCCGTCTTCTTCGGTACCGAGGGCGGATAGTGATCGCGACGATCTTCACCGCCAACCTGCTCTTCATCGGACTGATCAACGGGCTCAGCGTCGCGTTGATCGCGATGGGCATCGTGCTCGTGTACCGCTCGAGCCGCGTCATCAACTTCGCGGTCGGCGATCTCGGCGTGCCCGCCGCCGCGCTGCTCGCGGTCATGGTCGGCCAGCACAACGTGCCCTACTGGCCGGGCTTGATCGGAGCGCTGCTCATCGGCACCTTGTCGGGGACGGTGATCGAGCTGGCCGTCATCCGGCGCTTGTTCAAGGCGCCGCGCGTCATCGTGCTCGTCGCGACCATCGGCGTTGCCGAGCTCGCGCGCGCCGTCACCTACACCCTCCCCGACTACCGCACCGGCCAGCTGCAGACGCAGTACCCGACGCCGATCTCGAGCCATTGGCAGATCGGCTCGGTGACGGTCAAGGGCTCGCAGCTGCTCGTGCTGATCGTCGTGCCGATCATCACCGCCGGACTGTGGTGGCTGCTCGGCCACACGCACTTCGGCGACACGGTCAGAGCCGCGGCGACGAACTCCGATCTGTCACGGCTCACCGGGATCAGCCCGAAGTTGATGTCGACGGGCGTTTGGACGATCGCCGGCTTCCTCTCCGCAGCCGCCGTCATCCTGTACGCGACCTCGCAGGGATCGGCCGAGCTCGTGTCGATCGGCCCGGAAACGCTGCTGATCGGGCTCACGGCCGCGTTGATCGCGCGCATGACATCGTTTCCGCGCGCCGTACTCGGTGCGATCGTGGTGTCGGTGGTGTCGCAGGTCCTGACCTTCAACTTCCCGAACTCGACGGGCCTCGTACAGTTCATCCTGTTCCTCGTGGTGCTCGTGCTCGTCGCCGCGCGCAGTCGCGCCGACGACGCCGGTGGCGAGAGCTTCGCGTTCGCCCCGCGCGTGCCACCGGTGCCGGAACGGCTCCGCGAGATCTGGTGGGTCCGGCGCATGCCGCAGGTGCTCGCGGGCTTCGCGCTCGTCGTTGCGGTGGCCATCCCGATCTTCGTGCACGAGTCGGCGCGTCATCAGACCTACGCGATGATCCTCGCCTTTGCGTTGTGCGCGGTGTCGGTCACCGTGCTCACCGGCTGGGGCGGTCAGCTGTCGCTCGGGCAGATGGCGTTCGCAGGTATCGGCGCGCTGATGGCCGCCGCGTTCGTGCGCGGCGCGTCGCTCGACATCGGCTGGCACTCGACGCGCATCATCCGCGGGACGATCCCCCAGGTGCCGTTCGTGCTCGCGATCTTCCTCGGAGCCACCGTCGCGTGCCTGGTCGCGGTCGCGGTCGGCGCCGGCGCGCTGCGCGTCCGCGGCCTCCTGCTCGCGATCAGCACGCTCGCGTTCGCGATCGCCGCCGAGCAGTACATCTTCGCCCAGCCGTTGTTCTCGGGAGGTTCGGGGAACCTGACTGTCGAGTTCCCACGGGGCAAGCTCGGCCCGATCAATCTCGCGAGCTACAACCGCAACTATTACTACTTCGTCCTGGCATCGCTCGTGATCGTGCTGGTGCTCGTCGGTCACCTCCGCCGAACCGGCATCGGTCGAGCCATCATCGGTGTGCGCGAGAACGAACGTGCCGCCTCCGCGCTCACGGTCTCCCCCACGCGTACGAAGCTCACCGCGTTCGCCGTCGCCGGTTTCGTCGCCGGCTTTGGTGGCGCGCTGCTCGGCGGCCTGGTCGTCACGATCGGATACTCCGAACGATTCTTCCGCGTCGACGACTCGATCACGCTCGTGTCGTTGGCGGTCATCGGCGGGCTCGGGAGCCTGACGGGTGCGGTGACCGGCGCGCTGTGGGTCATCGGCCTGCCCGCGTTCTGGCCGCAGAACCAGGAAGTCCCGCTCTTCACGTCGAGCATCGGACTGCTGATCATTCTCCTCTACATCCCGGGCGGCTTCACGCAGATCGGGTACTGGGCGCGCAGCAGCATCCTCGGATGGCTCGAGAAACGCATGCCCCCTGCCACCGTGAAGACGGTCACCGCCCCACCGTCGTCGTTGCAGAAGATCGCGGCGGAGTCGACGCTGATCCTCAACGACGACGGCAGCGTGCTGCGGACCAAGGAGCTGACGGTGCGCTTCGATGGCATCGTCGCGGTCGACGGCGTCGCGTTCCATGCCGAGCCGAACGAAGTGATCGGCCTCATCGGCACGAACGGCGCCGGGAAGTCGACGCTCCTCAACGCGATCGGGGGCTTCGTGCCGAGCAGCGGCACCGTCGAGCTCCTCGGCGCCGACGTCTCCCATCTCCCCGCGCACGCGCGCGCCCGCGCCGGCCTCGGTCGCACGTTCCAGAGCGCGACGCTGTTCCCCGAGCTCACCGTCAGCGAGACCGTGCAGCTCGCGCTCGAGGCCCGCGGCCGCACCAAGTTCTGGGGAACGCTGCTCTACCTTCCACACGCCACCCGGGCCGAACGCGCGAAGCGTGCCGAGGCGGCCGAGCTCATCGACTTCCTCGGACTCGGTCGCTACGCCGACCGGTTCATCGCCGAGCTCTCGACCGGCACCCGGCGCATCGTCGAGCTCGCATCCGCGCTCGCCGTCGCGCCGCGCGTCATCTGCCTCGACGAGCCGACGGCAGGCGTCGCCCAGCGTGAATCGGAAGCGTTCGGTCCGCTGATCAAGCGCGTGCAGCACGAGCTCGACGCGACGCTCATCGTCGTCGAGCACGACCTGCCGATGATCATGTCGATCAGCGACCGGATCTACTGCCTCGAGGCCGGCGCGATCATCGCGGAGGGAACCCCCGCGACGATCCGCACCGATCCCGCGGTCGTTGCGTCGTATCTCGGCACCGACGAGCGCGCGATCCTCCGCAGCGGAGCTGCTGCTCCTTCTTGATGGTCGTGCCCGCATGCGCTTCACCGCACGTGCGCGCACTGGGCACGGAGGCTGCGGTCACTCCTTCTTGATGGTCGTGCCCGCATGCGCTTCACCGCACGTGCGCGCACTGGGCACGGAGGCTGCGGTCACTCCTTCGTAATATCCGCGAGGGGCGTGACGGGCTTCCAGTCGCCGTTGTCGCCCGAGGTGGGATCGAACGACACGAGCGAGAACGCGTTGTCGGCGTCGTACTTGCCCTTGCCGAGCGACGCGAAGTCGGTGGTGAGCAGACCGGTCAGCGTTCCCATGCCGTTGACGGTGTTCGTCCAGTTGTCGTTGTTGAGGTATTTGCCAACCTTGTCGGCGATCACCTTGAAGAACGACAGGTCGTTACACACGTCTTCGACCGTCTGGAACACCTCGTCGCGCTTGCCGTCCTTGCCCGGCTTCACGTCCTTTGGTGCGACGACCGTCGTGTGCGTCGCGTCCTCGTACACCTTCACGCACGCCTGCACGGCCGGGAGCTCGAACGTCGTCTCGTCGTCGTGGCCCGTGAGCGCGTACATGCCGGCATACGGGTTCGGGTTGAGCTTGGCGCGCACGGCATCCTGACCGGCGCCCTTCGCGCTCGAGTCGCCGTCGGTCATCAGCATCGCACCGGGCATCCCGGCCTTGAGCTTCTGCACGAACACCTTCGACACGGTGTCGAGACCCGAGATGAACACCGCGTTGACGTTCTCGCCCTTCCAACGCTCGATGAAGCTGTCGAGCTGACCCTGCGCCTGCGTCGTGTCGGGGTCACCGCCCGTTGCGAGCACGCCGCTCGTTCCCAACGGCACGTTGAGCGCCTTGAACGCGGGCTGGATCGCGGACGTGATCCGGTCCTTGGTGCTCGTCTCCGCGAGGATCGCGACCTTCTTGTCCTTCAGGAGACCCTTCTTCCCGAGCAGCGCGATCTGCGACCGCGCCTCGCGTTCGGCGGTGATGTCGGGCGTGAGCAACAGCGCGGGCGGCGACTGGTCGATCTCGCTCTGCGAGAGCTCATGCGTGATCAGGATCGAGTTGTGCTGCTTCGCGAAACAGAGCTGCGACGCGCCGGTCGGATCGATCAGCACGCCGATCGTCGCGAAGACCTTCGTGTCTTCCGTCAGCGACGTGCACGCCTTCGTCGGACCGGTGCTGCCGATCGGGACGTAGGTCTGGTACGACGGCACGATCTGGCGGCCGTCGATGCCGCCGTGCTTGTTGATGTCGTCGATCTCGACCTGGTACGCCTGCTGCTGGTTGCCGCGGGTGAAGTCGATGAACGACGCGATCGACTTGTAGTCGATGATGACGACACCGAGCTTGATCGTGGTGGCCGTCACCCCCTGACCGGCGGCGGTCGACTGCGGCAGTGTCCCCGCCGCGGTCGTCGCACCCCCGCCACTCTTGGAAGAGCCGCTGCTCCCACAGGCCGCGAAGAGCACGGCGGCCGCGACCCCCACGGTCAGTGCCACGTGGAAACGCCTGCGTCGTGCCGGACGAACTCGTCGATCCTGCATCACTGCTCCCCCCCAGGAGTTGGAAACTCGCGATGGACTCTATGACGCCGACGTCAGTTTGTCTCGCACCTCGGCGTCGATCTCGGGCCTGGTCTCAGGCGAGCGCGACGAGATCGAGCAGGTCGTCCGACCAGTAGTCGAGGGTTCCGTCGGGCATGAGCAGCACCCGCTGCGGCGCCAGCTCGGCGACGAACTCGGTGTCGTGACTCACGAACACCATCGCGCCTTTCCACTCTCTGAGCGCCGCGCCGACCGCGAGCCGTGATGGCGGATCGAGGTTGTTGGTCGGCTCGTCGAGCATCAGCAGGTTGTGGCGGCCGGCCACGAGCATCGCGAGGGCGAGCTTCGTCTTCTCACCACCCGACAGCGTCGCGACATCCTGGAACGCCATCTCTCCGGAGAGCCCGAACATCCCGAGCAGCCCGCGCACCTGCTGATCGGAGAAGCCCAATGCCGCGGCGGCGTCGCGCATGTGGTCGAGCATCGAGCGCCCCGCGATCAACAGCTCGTGCTCCTGCGCGTAGTACCCCATCGACACGCCGTGACCGAGGCGGGACTCGCCGGCGTCGGCCTCGAGCTGGCCGACGAGCAGCCGCAGCAGCGTCGTCTTGCCGGCACCGTTGAGCCCGAGGATGAGGAGCCGCTCGCCGCGGCCGACGGAGAACGAGACGTCGTCGAACACGGTGTTGCGACCGAACGACTTCGCCATGCCCTCGACCTCGAGGACCGTGGCACCCGGTCGCGGCGGATCGGGCAGGCGGACCGACAGCTTCCGTTCCTTCTTGACCGCCGCGACCTTGGTGGTCTCGAGCCGCTCGACGCGGTGGTCGAGCACCTTCGCGAGCCGGGCCCGTTTCGCGCTCGAACCGCGCATCGAGTCGGCGAGCGAGCTCAGCCGTTGGATCTCGGCATCCTGGCGGCCCGCGAGCTTCGTGCGGCGTTCCTCGTCGGCGACGCGCGCGGTGCGGTACTGCGTGTACGTGCCGCGGTATTCGACGAGCTCGCCCTCGTCGAGGTGCAGCACGCGCGTGATGGCCTGATCGAGCAGCTCGATGTCGTGACTCACCACGAGGAGCGCGCCGCGGTAGTTGCGCAAGAAGCCCATCAACCACTGTTTGGCGTCGACGTCGAGGTGGTTCGTGGGCTCGTCGAGCAGCAGCAGGTCGCTGCCGGCGAAGAGGATGCGGGCGAGCTCGACCCGCCGGCGCTCACCACCGGAGAGGGAGTGGATGGCCATGTCGAGGCGGTCGCTCTTCAACCCGAGGCCTGCCGCGATCGTGCGCACCTCCGACTCGGCCGAGTAGCCGCCGAGCCGCTCGAACTCCTCCTGCGTGTCGGCGAAGCGGCGGAGGTTGCGTTCCGACGGGTCCTCGTCGACCTGGAGGTGGCGCTTCTCGAGCCGCAGCGCGACGAGGTCGAGACCCTTGCCCGACAGCACGTGCGACAGCCCGGTGGAGTCGACGCCGATACCGTGCGGCTTCGGATCCTGCGGCAGGTAGCCGACCCGCTCGCCACGCGACACCACGCCCGCGGCCGACGGTGCCTCGCCGGCCAGCACCTTCAGGAGCGACGTCTTGCCGGCACCGTTGCGGCCGACGAGACCGGCCTTGTCGCCCGGACGCAGCGTGAACGAGCCGCCGACCAGGGTCAGACGGCCGCCGACTTCAACTGCGAGATCGCGGACCTGGAGCACGCACCATCGTCGCACGTCTCCCGGCCGGAACCGGACCGAAATAGCCTGGTCCCGCCCGCGAGTTCTCCTCGACATGGCCGATCAGGTGAACACCGTCCTCATGCCGACCTCGCTCCCGACGCCCGCCGACGACACGGCCGACACCCTTGTCGCCCTGTCGCGGCGCCGGGAAGACCCCGACCCCGACGTGCGCCGCGACGTCGCCGACACGCTCGAACTGCTCGCGCGGACACGACCGACCGTGGTGCTCGCCACGATCCAACGCTGGCTCGCCGAAGGCGGACCGCACACGCAGACCGTGGTCCGGCCCGCGCTCAACGTGCTCTCTCGCAACGGCGACGACGGCGCGCGCCGCCTGCTCGGCTTCGCACCCGAGGTCGCGGTGCGGGTGCGCGACGTCGTGCTCGAGTCGGATCACCTGCGCATCGGCGAGGCCCTGCGGATCCGGGCCCGCGTGGTGTCGGCCGAGACCCGGCGCGTCGCCGTCTCGGTCGACGCGACCGTCGACGACCTGCGGCCGATCGTCGTGAGCACCCGCCGCCTCGACCCGCTCGAGACCCTCGATCTGCGCCTGCTGCTCCCCCTCCGCTCCGACGCGGCCCGCCCCGGCCCGCACACGCTGGCGCTCCACGTCAACGGACGCCTCGACGCCGAGGTCGCCTTCACCGTCGTGATGTAGGCGTCGCCCCCGGCGACTTTGTTGCACGGGCTTCCCTGTGGGGGCACTGCGTGCAACAAGAGCCGGTCGCGGCTCCCGAGGCGCGAGCGCTACGGCAGACGGGAGAGGCGGGCGGTGAGCAGCTCGCGTTCGCGGCGGTCGTGCGTGCGCGCGAGGAGCGCGCCGAGGAGTTCGCGTGCGTCGGCCACAACGGCGGCTCGACACGCGACATCGGTTGTCGCGTTCAACCGCGTGTCGAGCAGCGCGATCTGGTGCTCGACCTCGGTGTAGCGCGCGGCCACGACAGGGAGCCGCTCGGCCTTCGCCTGCGGGTAACCGGTGCGCGCGACGAGCTCGTGGGGCTCGACCTTGAACACGCTTGCGAGCAGCGCGACCGTCCGCTCGCCGGGGTTCGAGATGCCGGCTTCGATGTGCGAGAGCGCGACGCGCGAGATCCCGACGCGCTCCGCGAGGTCGAACTGGGTCCAACCCAGCTCCGCGCGGTGCTTCGCGATCCGGTGACCGAGTGGTTCTGTGATGTCCGGCATCGATGCCAACTCACCTAGCAGACACGTGAAGACCGCCAATGTAGAACGCACGGCATGACGACGAAGCGCGCACTCATCACCGGCATCACCGGGCAAGACGGTTCTTACCTCGCGGAGCTGCTCCTCGGGAAGGGCTACGAGGTCGTCGGGGTCGTGCGGCGCAGCTCAACCGTGAACTTCGAGCGCATCGCCCACATCCAGAACCGGCTCGAGCTCGTACCCGGCGACCTGCTCGACCAGGGCTCGCTTCTCGGCATCCTCTCGGAGCAGCGGCCGAACGAGGTCTACAACCTCGCGGCGCAGAGCTTCGTGATGACGAGCTTCTCGCAACCGGTGCTCACGGGCGACGTCACCGGGCTCGGCGCGGTGCGCCTCCTCGAAGCGATCCGGCACGTCGATCCCGACATCCGCTTCTACCAGGCGAGCTCGTCGGAAGTGTTCGGCAAGGTGCGCGAAGTGCCGCAAACCGAAGCCACGCCGTTCTACCCCCGCTCGCCCTACGGCGCGGCGAAGGCCTACGCGCACTGGATCACGGTCAACTACCGCGAGAGTTACGACCTCTTCGCGGCGAGCGGCATCCTGTTCAACCACGGTTCGCCGCGGCGCGGGCTCGAGTTCGTCGAGCGCAAGGTGAGCAACGGTGTCGCGCGCATCGCACGCGGGATCGACAAGGAGCTACGGCTCGGCAACCTCGACGCGCGCCGCGACTGGGGTTTCGCCGGCGACTACGTGGAAGCGATGTGGCACATGCTGCAACTCGACGAGCCCGGCGACTACGTGATCGCGAGCGGTCAGACCCACTCGATCCGGGAGCTGTGCGAGATCGCGTTCGGACGCGCCGGTCTCGATTGGGCGGACCACGTCGTGCAGGACGACCGCTTCTACCGGCCCGCGGAGGTCGACCTGCTCATCGGCGACCCCGCCAAGGCGACGGCTGCCTTCGGCTGGCAACCGCAGACGAGCTTCGCCGCGCTCGTCGAGATGATGGTCGACGCCGACCGCGGAGTGGACGCAGCGACCGAGACCAGTGCGCGACGACCGGCGAAGCGCACGCGTACACGACCATAGATATTCACTTCGCGGCCAGAGGCCAGGGGCGTTCGCGTTCGGCGACGAGCGCGAGGTCGAGCAGCCAGTCTTCGTGGTGGTGCGGCGCGAGCACCTGCATGCCGATCGGCAGGCCGCGCGACATGCCGATCGGGATCGAGATCGCCGGGTTGCCGTAGATGTTCGACGGGATCGTCAGCGCACCGTTGTTGCCCATGCCGGCTTTCACGCCGTCGACCGTGTCGGGGAGTGGACCCTGAGCGGCGAACGCGATGTCGGGGTTGGTGGCCGCGATGACGAAGTCGACGGAGTCGAACAGGTCGGCCATCGTCTCGTTGGTGCGCTCGCGTTGCGCCTCGATGCGGGCGCGCGCCCCGATGTCGTAGACCTTGTGCGCGATCTCCAGCCCGAACGCGATCTGCGGGGTGAGATCGGGCGCGCAGTCGGGGTAGAGCGCTCCGAGCTCCATGACGATCTCGGCGAGACCGGAGAGCGCCCATTCGAAGGAGAGCTCCGGCAGCTCGACGGGGACGTCGACGATGGTGAGGCCCGCGTCGCGCGCGAGGGCTTCACCGTTGCTCACGACCGCGGCGACGAGATCGGGGTGCACGACGGCGCTGCCGAGGGTCGGCGCGATCACCACGCGCTTGCCCTTCAAGTCGTCGAGGCCGACGCCGAGCGCGCGTTCCCAGCCGTCGACACGCGGCAGGCTGTAGGGATCGCGCGAGTCGAAGCCGTTGCAGACGTCGAGGTAGCGAGCGACGTCGCGCACCGACCGCGCGAGACATCCCGACACTGCCGTGAGCGAACCCACGATCATCCCCGGGCCTTTCGGGATGCGACCGTAGGTGTTCTTCAACCCGACGAGGCCGGTGAAGCCCGCGGGAATCCGGATCGATCCGCCACCGTCGCCGCCGGTCGCGATCGTGCACTCGCCGCCCGCGACCGCGGCGGCCGAACCACCCGACGACCCTCCCGGCGTGCTCGCGAGATGCCACGGGTTGCGGGTCGCGCCGTGCAGCTTCGTTCGGGTGAGGTTGACGCCGCCGTACTCACTGGCCGTCGTCGCGCCCGGGAGCACCGCGCCCGCGGCGCGCAAGCGGCTCACCATCGTGGCGTCACGCGTGGCAACCCGATCGCGCAGGGGCACCGACGCCTCGGTCGCGGGCCATCCGGCGACCGCGGTGAGTTGCTTCACGCCGATCGGCACGCCACCGACCGGCCGCGCGACGTCGGCCGTCGCGGCCGCGGCGCGCGCCGCGTCGGGGTCGAGGTGCGACCACGCGTTCAACTCCGACGCCTCGATCGCCGCCAACGTCGCGTCGAGCTCCTCGACCGGCGATCGCGTCCCCGCACGGAAGGCGTCGACCAACGAGCACGTATCTCCCGACCACGGTTCGTCCATGGCCGGAACGCTACTGGGGCGGGTCTTTGCCGTGTTCGGTCGGTGCGCGGCCGCGTCTGACCATCTCGTAGAGGGCGTCGGCGCCGAAGAGCACGATCGCGGCCCACGCCGGGGTCGCGGCGCGGGAGAAGAGGATCGGCCACTCGAACACCGGTGGCACCGGGGTGCGCCACTGCTTCACCCCCATGTACAGGCCGATGAACGCGACGAGAACCGCCGGCGCGAGGGTGAGGAACGCGCGCAGGCGCGGCACGCGGAACGCGGCCGCCAGCGCGACCGCGACGAGCACGCCGGCCCACACCCCCGCGATGGTTGCGGCCACCACCGCGCCGGCCAGCGTCGTCAGCACCTGGGTACGCACTCCCGGCGCCATGCCCGCGGGTATCCACGGCCGCGCGAACACCGGGACCGTGTCGACCGCGTCGCCGCCGTCGAACACCGCGACAGCACGGCGGGCGCGCCAGAAGCCCGCGGCCGCAAGGCCACAACAGAGCAGTGCCCCGAACACCGACAACGCGATCGCGTCCCACACCCGGCGCTGCGGCACCCATTCGAGGTCGATGACGAGGTTCTGCTTCGCGCCGGGATCGATCTTCCATCCGTTCGCGAACCCGTCGACGAGCTCGGAGCCACCGAGCGAGCCCGCGCCCTTCACGGTCGCCTTCCAGCCCGCGTTCTGACTCTCACCGAGGACGAGCCAGAACGGCGCGGTCGCGCCCGTCACCTTCACCTGCATCTTCGTGCGCCCGTCGTGCGTGAGGCTCAGCTTCGGTGCGGGTGCCGCGGTGCCGAGCCCCGTGACCTTCCCCGCTGCCGTCGTGCCCGCGCCGCCGCCGGGTGCCGACGCAAGGACGAGACGGTCGAGCTGCAGTGCCGTGAGCACACCCGACGTCGCGTCGAGCTCGTGCGCGCCGGGGCCGAGCTGCAGGGTGGGCAGCGCGGCAGGATTCGCGGGATCGCACATGGAGATGGTCAACGGTTGCTGGTTCACCGCGTCGGTCGCCGAACCGGTGATGCGCACCGGTACGGCCTCGCCGTCGATCTCGAGCAGATCGGAGCGGCAGATCCCGGGGAGCTGCGCGGGCTGCGGCGGCCGGTTCAGACCGGGAATGCCGAGCTCGGCGATGGCGACGGGTGTGAGCACGTTCGGCTTCGTGTACTGGCTCGCGGTCGTCACAGGATCGATCGACGCGATGCGCACCGAGATGTCGCTCCCCGTCACCGCGGGGAAACGCACGGCAACCGAATCGACCGAGTCCTGCCGGGCGTGGACGGTGAGGGCGGGCACCGTGATCCAGCGCACCTGCCCGTCGACGGTCAACTCGAGCAGCGTCGGTCGCGAGTGGACCTGGTCGGCGACGATCTGCAGGTTCATGTGGTCGAAGGTGATCGGCCCCTTCACCTTGTAGTGGACGAACTCGCGGCGCACCCCGACGAACGGCGTGACCCACGCCGTCGTCGGGTCACCGTCGATCGCGGAGTCGGAACGACACTGCACGCACCCCGCGAGGAACTCGCTCGCCTGCGCGCCGACTCCGCCGTCGGCCTCGGTCGGCAGGCCGAGGGCCGCGTCGATCAGGTTGCCCTTCGCGTTCGGGGTGACGCGAGCCGTCCCCGTCAACGCGAACGTGCGTGCGGTCGGCAGCGTGAACTCACGCGCGATCGAGAGCTCTTCGTCGGTGCGGGGCGGTACCGGTGGCACGCGCGCGCGGTCCATGAGGAGTACGAGCGCGTGCACCTGCGACGCCGCGCCCTCGGCCGCGAGCAGATCGAGCGGCATGCGCTCGACATCGTGCACCCGCACCGGCTTCTTCGCGTGCTCGTCCTGCACATAGATCTCACTGAACCCGACGGCCGCCGCGCCGGTGTTCAGCGCCCGCTTCCCGCCCGTGGTGTTGGTGATCTCGATGGCGAGCTTCGAGAAGCTGCGTTGGGGGAACCCGACCGTCTGCCCCGCCACGACGCGCGACGTGGGATCGAGGTTCACCGTCACGGGGTTGCCGCCGTCGAAGGTGAGGCGCACCTGCGTGATCCAGCGGTCCTGCGGCCCGTTCTGCTTCTGCACGAGCCGGACGTGACCGGTGGTGATCGGCTTCTGCGTCACCAGCTGGATCGAGTTGCCGATCGCGACGTCGAACGCGGCGACGTTCCACGATGTGTCGGTGTCGCCGTCGAACGCCTGCGACGCGCGGTTCTCCGGCGTGTAGGTGATCGGGTTGCCGTACGCGGTGGCCTGGACGCTCTTCACGCCTTCCTGGTGGGTCACCGTGTACGCGTCGTCGCCCGCGCCGGGGAACGTCTCGAGGCGCGCGTCGCTGGGGTCGACGGCGAGCGGCTTCTCCCCCGCCTGCTCGGTGTAGCCGGTGTTGTCGTACACGGTGCTCCACCGCTCCGCGCGCTTGCGGTTCGAGTCGGTGACGACGAGCACGCCGTTGGTCCCGATCGCCGCGCGCAGCGCGGCGGGATCGTTCGCGTACGACGCCGAGTAGAGCACGACGCCGGTTCCGTCGAGGAGGCCGACATTCGACGCGTCGACGAGCCCTTCGCCGTCACCCGCGACCACGAGCGGCCGGTCGGCCGACTCGGTGCGCAGGATCGGCAGCGGGTCGCGCACGTTGTACACGGCGACGGCCGGAGGCTCGGTCGTTGGCGCCGCCGCGAGCACGGTCTCGTCGGAGTACCCCGTCGACTGCGGGCCTGACAGCGGGGCGCCGAAGGTCTTCGCGAGCGTGAGGCCGGGCACGGCGCGGAAGTCGCGCTGCAGGTCGAGCGGGGGCACGGTTCCGTACCGTTTGAACTGCAGGTCGTACCGGAGATCGACGGCGCCGATGGCCATGCGGCGCGCGAGATCGGTGAAGCCGCTCGCTTCGAAGGTTCCTTGCTGGATCCGTTCGTCGACCGCGTTCAGGAGATCCTGCGCCGCGGGACCGCCCCAGGGGATCAGCTCGCGCGCCACGTACGGGCGGTCCATGAGGCCCGGCGTGACCGGATCGACCGTGTTCCCCCACACGTACGACGCGAAGTCGGAGCCCGGTTCCTCGAGTACGCGCGTCTGGTGCGAACCCTGGTCGAGATAGCTCGCGGCCTGGGTCCAGTACGAAGGGATGCGCTCGGGGCGTTCGAGATTGCGCCCGTAGTAGGTGCCGTCGTAGAGCGCGGGAAAGTTGACGACGATGAGCGCGATGACCGCGCCCGCGACAACGAGACCCCGCCAACGGTGTTCCGACGTCGTGACCCGTTGCGCCACCACATTCACGCCGATGCTGAGAACGACCGCGAAGCCCAGCGTCAGCAACGGGATCGCGCGCCCGGTGCTGCGTAGTGCGAGCCCCGCGGCCGAGCTGTTCGCGAACGCCTTGAACAACGCGCCGAGCGGCGTCGGTGCCGTGTACGGATACGCGCCGACGGCAATCACCGCGCCGACGAGCGCGAGCACGAGGAAGAACGCGCGGTGACGCCACCGCGCGAACGCCGCGCCGAGCAGCGCAAGCGACGCGAGGCCGTATCCGGAGAGGATGACGGCGACGTGCTGCGTGTAGTTGACCGACGCCTCCGTCCACGGACCGAGGCTGTCCTGCCCGTAGAAGAACCAGTACCCGAGCCCGCGCAGCACCTCGTTGGGCGTCGACGTGCGCGACACCGCCTTGACCGTCTCGGTGTACTTGAGGACGTCGAGTCCGTAGTTGCCCTGCGCCCAGAGCCCAGCCATCCACCACAGCGAGGTCAGCAGGGTGAGCCCGCCGATCTTCGCGGTCACGTTCAACGCGCGCCGCACCTTCACCTGGCGGGTGACACACGCGTAGACGATCCACAGCACCGGCCCGAGGCCCGCGAAGATGAGCGCGGTCGCGTTCACACCGCCGACCAGTTGCACGACGAGCGCGAACAGCGCGGGGTAACGCCACTTGCCGTCGCGCAGCGCCTTGATCGCTAGCGCGATCATCCATCCGAGCGCAGCCCACGGCATGAGCAGCACCGAGATGCGGGCCGCGTAGTCGAGTGAGTACGGGCTGAACATGTAGGCCAGCGCCGCGACCGCGACTCCAGGGCCCTTCACCCCGAGCGTGCGCATGAGGTACAGGACACCGAGGCCCGCGAACATCACGAGCGATCCGAGCCAGAGCCGCTGCGCGACCCAGTCGGGGACGCGCAACGCCTGAAAGAGCCAGTAGTACGGCCCCATCGGGAAGAGGTAGCCGATGTTCTGGTGGGTGACGGTGCCCATCCCGATGTTCGGGTCCCACATCGACGCGGCCCGTCCGAGCAGGCGCGACGGGTCGAGATAGAGGTACTGCTTGGTGTCGGCCGCGACCTTTCCCGGCTCGGTCAGCAGCGGCGGCACGTACGCGAAGAGCGCCAACGCGAGATAGCCAAGACTCCTGCGACCGTGCCCCTGACGACCGCGCTCCTGACGACCGCGCTCCTGACGACCGCGCTCCTGACGACCGTGCGACGGGTCCGTCGAGCTCACGCGGGTCCGCGTCGCTTGATGGTCTCGTCTGCCAAGATCGACAACGTGCCCAACGCGGTGGCACCCCACGTGTACGCGGCGGCTTCGCGTGCCGACGCGACCGACAGCGCCGAGCGCAGCGCGTCGTCACCGAGGATGCGGTCGAACGCGGCGACCAGCCCGTCGCCGTCGTCGGCGAGGATCCCGGTCACGCCGTCGACCACCGCGTCCTCGTGGCCGGCGATGCGTGTGGCGACCGCGGGAGTGCCGCACGCGGCGGCCTCGGTGATCGTCATGCCCCAGCCTTCGTGCGCGGATGTGCCCGCGACGACCCACGCACGACGGTAGGTGTCGACGAGCGTCGCGTCGTCGACGCGGCCCGGTAGCGAGATCCACGATTCGGCGTGGTATTCGTGCACTTTCGCTTCGAGCAGCTCACGCTCGTAGCCGTCGCCGACGATGACCGCCTGCAACCCGGGATGGCGGCCCTTGATCGCCGCGAGCGTGTCGATGAGCAGACCGAAGCGCTTCACCGGGACGAGCCGCCCGACCGCCACCACGAGCGGAGTCGGCGACTTCGAATTGCCCGGTGAGAACCGCGGGTCGATGCCCGGCGGCACGACGTGGATGCGCTTCGCCTTGAAGCGCAGCTTCGACACGAGCTCGCGCTTCGACGACTCGGAGAGCGTGACGATCGACGTCCGGCGGTAGATCGGCGGCGCGACGCGATACTCGACGTTGCGGCCGAGGCGCGCGAGCCGCGGCGGCAGCGTCATCTCCCACATCGTGTCGTGCACGTGGTGCAGCCACGCGACGTGCGGACGGCGGGCCCACAACGGCGAGAAGAACGGCATGCCGTTCCAGATCTCGACGAGCGCGTCGCTGGCGCCGTGCCAACCCATCATCTCGCTGAACGCGGCGCGCGGGAAGACGAGGTAGCGGCCGCCCTTGCGGATCACGCGGTAGCCGTCGCGCCACGAGACGGTCGGATAGCCGGGTGCGTGCGAGGTGCGCATCGTGACCTCGATGCCGGCCTCGCCCCAGAGCGCCGCCACCTTCGCGGCGTGGGCCTCCGAACCGCCGGCCTCCGGGTCGTCGAGGTCGCGCCACGCGAGGACGCTCACCCGCCGCAGGCCCGCGCGTGCGGCGATGTCGCCGAGCTTCGTGACGACGTCGTCGGCGCCGCCAGCCTGCATGGGGAGCATCCTATTTACATGGTCGCGCCCGCATGCGCTTCGCCGTCATGTGCTGCACGCCGTGCCGTTGTTGCGCTCGCTCCGGATTCCTGACGTGGCCACCAATCCGGAGCAGCCTATTTACATGGTCGCGCGCGGATGCGCTTCGCCGTCATGTGCTGCACGCCGTGGCGTTGTAGCGCTCGCTCCGGATTCCTGCCGTGGCCACCATTCCGGAGCCGCGCCCGCATGCGCTTCGCCGTCATGTGCTGCACGCCGTGCCGTTGTTGCGCTCGCTCCGGATT
>JBBSEC010000052.1:0-31535 GCA_038240075.1 Acidimicrobiia bacterium | reverse complement strand
GGTCGACGCTGACGCAGAAGCCGAGCGCGCGCATCTGCTGCGGGTCAGTGATCTTCTGGCGCACCTGTTCGAGCACTCGATTCGCCCAGACGTCGTCGGCGGTGAGCAAGTTGGTGAGCTCGTCGACGTCGTAGCCGCGCCCGCGCTTCCACGGAACTTCTCGTAGGTCGAGGCCGTCGTGGAGTCCGAAATAGTCGAACGGCGCCAGATATTGCTGATCGATGGCGTCCCACAAACGCAGCTCGGCGGCAATGCGGTTATCGAAGTAGCCGAGGACGTCGAGACCGTCGGCGCGTTCGGGCGTCGCCGTCAGACCGAGGAGCTCTTGTGGCACGACGCGCTGGAGGAGTGCCTCGTAGGACGGCGCGGCGGCGTGGTGGAACTCGTCGACGATGACCACGTCGAAGTGCCCAGGCTCGAGTCCCTCGATGCCGGCTGCGTTCAGGCTTTGGATCGAAGCGAAGACGTGCTCGAAGTGGGTGGGCCGTTGGCCCCGCACCCAAAACTCGCCGAAGGTTGCGTCACGAAGCACGTGTTGGAAGGTTCGGCGGCTCTGGTCGAGGATCTCTTCTCGATGCGCAACGAACAACAACCGGTCGCGCGAGAGGGTTCGTCGGAGACCCGCGTAGTCGACGGCGGCCATCACCGTCTTGCCCGTCCCGGTCGCGGCGACGAGCAGGTTGCGGTGGTGCCCCTGGTGTCGGGAGAGCGCGAGCCGATCGAGGAGCTCCTCTTGGAATGCTCGCAGCACGACCTCAACCGGGCTCAGGAGAAGCTCCGGCCCCGATGACACGACTTCGGTCCGAGCGCGGAACTCTTCCGGGTCGTACGCAACGAAATCGCGGCTGGCCCAGTAGGTCTCGAAGACGGCCGCCATCTTGGCCACCGCATCCGGGTTGCGTGCTTGTGAGAGCCGGACGTTCCACTCGAGTCCGGTGACCTGCGCGGAGTGCGTGAGATTCGATGAACCGATGTACGCCGTTGAGTAGCCGCTCGAGCGGTGAAACATCCACGCCTTCGCGTGCAGCCGAGTGAGCGACGTGTCGTAGGAGATACGGAGTTGGGCTCCGAGCGCGACCAGTTCGTCGAGCGCGCGCTGTTCGGTGCTGTTGGTATACGTCGTGGTGAGTACGCGCAGCGGCTTGCCGTCTTCACAATGGCGGCGAAGTACATCGACGAGAGTGCGAACCCCGCTCCAACGGATGAACGCCATCAGTACGTCGACGCCATCAGCCGAAGGCACCTCGGCCCGAACCTCGTGCGAAACCGTTGGCTCGCCCGGCGCGTTCGTGAGCAGGGTTGTGTCGAGCAGTGGCGTGAGGGGGCGTTCGACAACGTCTCGGCTGCCGTCCGGGCGTCGACGAAGAATGGATTGCAGAACGTGGGCAGGAATCAGCGGCACATCGGCTGCGAGGCCGAGAGCAGGGTCGCTCAACGTTTCCAGGTGATTGATCACGTCGGCCGCGAGGAGCGCCGCCCTCTCCGCGCGTTCCCGTTCGGGCATGGATTCGATCGCACGGGCGAGGAGTCCAGCGATGTGGCGAGAGACCCGATCGGCCGACTCGGCGCTCGCGAGGTCACCGATCTCTGCGACGAGTCGGTCGTCTGGAAGCTGATCGAGCAGGTGCTGTAGGCGCCCCGTGAGGAGTGCCTCGTATAGGCCTGCACTCGGCGTGTCGTCCACACTCGCAAGTCTGGCTGACGAGGAGACCCACGCTGGTCTACCGGGATCGGGGCAGCACGGCCGCAACTCTGGCTTGAGTAAATCGCCGGCAGGGCCGATGTTTCGGGGGATGGTCGCGGTTCGCGAGGTCGCTCGTGAGAAGGCTCGGCGGCGAGAGCTCGCGAGTGACCGACGGGCGGGGCGATGGTCACGAAGCCAGGCGCTCGAGCATCAGTACGGATATGTGCGGCGGAACTGGCCGCGCCTTCTTCTGTTCGGGGCCGTGGCCCTCGCGGTCGCACCGATCCTCCTGTTTTTTCCTTCGTGGTTGCGTTGGTTCGCAGCTGGGGTTCTGATCTCGAGCACGGCCTGGATGGTGACCATGCACGTGATTCTTTCGACCGGCACTGCCACGCAGATGGCCGGCGAGTTCGCCGAACGCTGCACCGCGACCGAGCTGCGCCGCGCTCGCCGTCGAGGGTGGCGGATCGTGAATGCGGTCAAGCTCCGCCGGGCCACGGGCGACCTCGATCACATCATTCTGGGGCGGGGCGGACTCATCGCGATCGAGACGAAATGGATCGGGGCACCGTCTGGCGCTGACTGGGTCGTGCGCGCACGCGTGAACAAGGCGGTCAAGCAGGTCTCGGACACTGCGGCTTGGCTCTACGCGATGTTCCCGAACGACGTCGGCGCCGAGGCGCGCCAGAACGTCGTCGTGTTGTGGGGTACCGGCGCCGATGGATGGGGCGCGCCCACCGAGATCGACAACGTCATCGTGCTCCAGGGGCGCGACCTACGAGCGTGGCTCGACGCGCGGCCAACGACCTTGGTCACCGACACTGCAATCGAACGGGTCTGGAAAATCCTGATCGATACCGTCGACCGCCGCGACGCGAACGCGCTCGAAACGAAACGACCCGGCCCGATGCCCATCGGGGGACACATCGCACGGCTCTTCGGCTTCGCGGTGGCCACGATGCTCGTCATGCTCTTGCTCGCGTTCCTTGTCACGGCGGTGTGAGGGATCCTGGTGAATTGACCCTTCCGACGAGTGGTGCGAATCGTTAGTAGTCGGCGTCGTTCTCGTCGTCGAGGCAGCCGCAGGAGATGAGTTGACGGCCGCAGCGGGGGCACCGTTCGAGGTCGCAGCCGAGGTGGTGAAGGTGACCGGGCTGGGTGGCGCAGTCGCCGCACCGTGCCGGCGGCAGGCCATCGCGAAACCGGCGCGGCATGCCACGCCACAGGTGTCGGGCGTAGTCCGTGCCGTCGATCGTCACTGACGGCAGTGTGCAGCCGTCAGCCGTTCGCATGTCGAGTCCGCAATCGATGCAATTTGCCATGCGGACATCATGCAGAGTGGGTGTGACACCTACGGCTCGACCCAGCGAGCAAGGGCGTCGAGAAAGTGTGGGTCGCGCTCGTCGTCGACGTGGTTCACGTTCCAGAGCAACGACTCGGTAATCGTGACTCGGTTGGCCGACAGTCCGAGCCAGTCGTCTGAGGCCTCGACCGCTCCTCCGCGCGCGGCTGCACCCAGGCGCGCGATTGCTCCGCGTTCGACGCGGCCGCGGTCGCTGTCGGGGCCTGGAACATCATCGATCTCGATGTTGATGAACGGCAGCGCGCGGATGTACTGGCTGACCGCGACCTCGGTCGCGTACTCCGCGGCGCGGATGCCTGGTGGCGCGCTTGCGCCCGCGTCCCAGCTCGCGACGTCGCCACATGCCGCGCCAGTACGAAGCAACGCGCGGCCGACGTGTTTACGGAACACGGAAACTCGATGGTTGCCGCCACCGGGCCATGCTCCACCCATGCTGCCGCGATGCCCTCGCAGCCGTCCCCACAACGTCGACGTCTCGCCGAGTCGCAGCGCGTGGGTGCCGACGCGAACGATCCTGAGCCGACCAGTGACGGGATCGCTCGGCTCGCGATCGTCGAAGAAAAAGTAGACGCCGCGCCGTGCGAACGTGCGGCCGTCGCAGTCGCGCAGGTACGAGTAGCCGTGCGACGCAATCACCACGTCGAGCAGCTCGCGCATGCGGACGAGCTCGTCGTCGATGCTGGTCATGCAGCTCCCCGGCGGAAACGGGCCCGTGCGCCCTGCTGGTCGACTGCTTCGAGTCGCCAGCCGGCGCTCAGCCACGCGGAAGCGAGCGGGTGCGATGTGCTGTTCGCCCACCACGCCCGATGCCGGAGTGCCGACGCCGGCAGCGAGCGACCGATGATCCGTTCGATCGTGCTGAACGGCAGCTCGACCACGTTCTCGCTCTGGTTGCTGAGGTAGTCGCCGAACGCTGCGTAGGAACCGGTGCGCGGCGACACCGTGGGATCCGGGTTCGGTGCCGGCGGCCGAGCTGCGCGCGGCGTCGGGCTCGAGTAGAACGCGAGTTGCTCACCTTGGCGTAGCCCCTCCGCGGGAATCGTCACGCGGGAGCCTCGGCTTCGCAGCCCGTCGACGAGTCCGAAGTCTCGGTACGCGCTCCCGGCGTGGATCTCGAACTCGAACTCGCCGAGTTGTCCGAGACGACTTTCGAGCGCGCCGAGCACGTGTTCGCTCCGGGCTCGGCGTTGCTGGGTCGACGTGTTCTCGAGGGTGACGTCGTACGGCGCGATCAGCTCGTCGGGGGCGAGAACCTGATGAAGTGCGGACAGGATGAACCATCGTGCGCACGATTGCTCGACGTAGCGGCGGCGTCCCTGAAACATTGCCGACGTGTACAGATCTCGAGCGGGGGAGGGCGCGCTGCGTTTCGACTTCACGCAGCCGACGAGCCCAATTCGTTCGCGAGCGCCCTCCAGCACGTTCAGTTCTGACTCGCGCTTGTCGCGACCGGCCGGAACAAGTCGAACTGTTTCGGTGCCGCGGCCGAGATATCGGCCCACGCGGCTTGGAAGGCCGGCTTCCGCATGTTCGCCTTGATGCCTTCCTCCCAGTCGCTCCACGTCTTCTTGCTGACCCGCCGCCGATCCTTGTAGAAGACCTCCTCGTCGCAGAGCTCGAAGTAGTCGTAGAAGGCTCGCCGCGTTCGATCGCTCGAGTGCGAGTACTGATCGTCTTCCGCTGTCCCGATCACGGCCCACAGCGGCAGACGCCGGTCGATGTCCCGATATCGATGCGTGAATTCCTGCTCGAAGACAGCGGTCTGCTGCCGACGCGCGATCACGAGTTGACTCGCGCCGATCGCGACGCCCAACGCCGTAGCGATCTGGGCGACGCTCTGCACTGTCGAATGCGCATCCACCGGCGTCGGGCTCCTGGTCGAATTGAGCGTCACTCTGGGCTGTCTCCCTTCGATCGGACTCGGCGCGCCCTCTCTGAGGTGGTAGCCACGCGTGGGAAATCCTGCCAGCCGATCGCCGCGGCCCGCAGGGAGGTACCTTCCCTTCCATGAAGAAAGGCACGATCGGTCAGGCCACGACGCAGATCGAGGCGGCACCGGCGGCGCTGTACGAACTGGTCTCCGACGTTCGTCGAAATGGGCGAGTGGAGCCCGGAGTGTCGGCGGTGCGAATGGATCGGCGGAGCGACGGGTCCTGCGGTCGGTGCGCGCTTCAAGGGCAGCAACGCGAACGGGATGATCCGATGGTCGACGAAGCCGAAGGTCGTCATGGCGGAGCCCGCACGTGAGTTCGCATTCGTGACGCAGTTCTTCGGTAAGGACGCGACGAAGTGGAGCTATCGCTTCGAGCCTGCGGCGAGCGGAGCGACGGTGACGGAGTCGTTCGAGATGCTCGCCGACAATCCGCGGTACATCGCGCTCTTCGAGCGCTACCTGATGGGCATCAAGGACCGGAAGGCCGACCTCGAGCAGAACATGGCCGAGACCCTGCAGCGTTTGAAGAAGGCGGCCGAAACGCCTTCGGCTTAACGAGCGAACGACTCGTCGCGTCCTACGGGCGAGAGAGAGCTCACGGTTCGCTTCACCTTCACGGTGGCGAGCGCGTGTGCGCGGCGCGGGTGTACGTTCCGATCGCCGGCCACATTCGAGTGGGTATCGCGATCTGGTCGGCCGATCTCGGTTCGGTGGCTAGGGCCTTGCGTTCTTACCTGGCAGACCTTGGGGATGGCCGGGTGTGCCGGGTGGTCATGCCTCTGGTCAAACGCCGTTTACCGGTGTAAGAAATGCGGCGCGACCAGTCACTCTTCGAGGGGAGACGTCATGAGGCCGAGCCGGCTCCGGATGGGTGCCTCGTTCATTGCTCTCGCGGTCGGTGCGATGTCGGCCGTCGCGGTCACCGCGCCGACCGCGTCGGGCGCGGCGAGCCCGGCCGCCGCCTCGCACCGCGCGCTGAACTGCCGGGGCAACTCGACCTTGTGCACCGAGGTCGCCGACTCCGAAGCGGTGTTCGGCAATGACGTCTACGTCGGTCACGACGAGCCGGCGGTGCTCTTCTATTCCAACCAGGATGGCGCGGGCTATCGGATGCGGTATCAGTTGACGTTGCCGAGCGACCCGCCGCCCACACCGAAGCCGGGTCGTGCTTACAACTTCGAGCTGCATCCGGCGTTCTGGTTCGGGCTCGCGATGTGTGACACGCAGTCGTTCCCGGAACAAATGAGTACGTGCACCCCACACTCCGATGCCAACGCGACCACCGACCCGAAGAAGCACCCGGGCACCGCGTTCATGGAGATGCAGTTCTACCCGCCGGGTTGGGCCGGTTGGGATACCGTCGGCACGAGCTGCGACCCGACCAAGTGGTGCGCCGCGCTCAACATCGACAGCCTTTCGCAGGATCCGATCAGCGGGAAGCAGCTGAACCGTCCGTGCGCGAACCGCGTCGGTCTCGAGTACGTCAACTTCGCGTTCATCACGAAGAACGGTGTCCCTCAGGCGCCGCCGAACCCGGTCGACTCGACCGGCGCGACGTTCATCCCCGATCCATCGAAGGATCTGTTCATGGGGTCGGGCGACAAGTTGTCGGTGACACTCGCCGACACTCCGCACGGTCTTCGGATCAACGTCAACGACCTCACCGCCGGCACGTCCGGTTTCATGACCGCGAGTGCCTCGAACGGGTTCGGCATGGTGAAGTTCGCACCGCATCCGTCGACCGACTGCACGAACATTCCGTACGACTTCCACCCGATCTACGCGACGTCGTCGCCGAAGACGCGTGTTCCGTGGGCCGCGCACTCGTACAACGCATCGTTCTCCGATGAGATCGGCCACTTCGACTACTGCAGCGGCATCGTTGGACGCCACTGCGGAGTCACGCAGACCGAAGGTCCGCCGGGAAACACCAGTCCCGCCGACGGCGACGACCAGTTCTGTGCGAAGGCGTCCGAATCGCTGCTCGTGCCGATCACCGGTTGTTTCGGCACCAACACCGGTTTCGACGGGGCGTCGTACCTCCCGGTCTGGCCGGACGGTTCGTCTGAACATCCGACGTCGGTCGGGTTCAGCAGCCCGCTCACGGGCGCGACGTTCTCGTCGCAGTACCCACGGGTCGGATTCGAGACCGACCTGCCGCGCATCGAGTTCTCGACGTGTGATCGCACGACCGGCGCCGGTTGCACGCTGATCCCGACGACCGACAAAGGGACTCCGGCCGCGTTCTATCCGTGGTTCAGCTCCGCGAAGGATGGCAAGACGTGCCGGTGGAACCTCGGCAGCGACATCCCGGGAGTCACGCTGACCGACTTCGGGAAGAACGCGCAGTACGGCCCGCTCCTGCAACTCAAGTACTGGAGCATCGGCGGCGCAGTCATCAACCGCTACAACGACTTCCGCCACATCTTCGACTACAACCCCTGCCCGCAATAGTTGCGGCCGGTCGCAGGCCAGCTCGAACGGAGTTGGATTGCGTCGCGCTTTGACGCGGCGCGGGAAGGATTCGGGACCTTCGGCCCGGGACGAATGCCTGCTTGCGGCGTACCGTGAGATGACCGGCAACGCAGGAAGGCGGCGCGATGGAACTCTTCAGCGATACGTTCGTCCCGCTCGGACTCGACGATGTGTGGTTTCGCACGCGTTCGTGTCCGACGTGCGGATCGACGCCGTTGCAGCACGCCGAGGGCGCGGATGCGTCGCATTGGCTGTGTGCGGACTGCGGCCGGTGCTGGCGACCGGTCCACGGCGCCCTTCGCGGCGTGGATCCCTTGACGTGCCACGGGTGTGCGACGCGTCCGAGAACAGAGTGCGTCGCGTTGTTTGCCGCACGCTTCCCAAGGTTCGGCGCGCAGTGTCTCGATTGACCTCGCGCTGACCTCGGTTCCGGTCATCGCGCGCGTGCTGCCGGTCGGCCGTCCGCGCCGGCACGACGAGGGTCACGCCTCGCGCCCGGACGGACGTATGCGACGCAGCTGAACCCGTCGCGTTCAGGCGAGCTCGGCGAGCCCCGGAGCGACCCATGCGATGAGCTCGTCGGAGACGACGTAGACGGTGACGCCGGGGACGATCTGCTCGCGGAAGAGGCGGAGCACTTCGCCGGGCTCGGCGTGTCGGCCCACACTCTTCTTCGAGAACAGCAGCTGATCGTCGACCTCGACCTCAAATACACCGTTTGAGCTGGTGACGAGATCCAACTCCGAGATCACGTGTTGGTAGTCGTGCAAGAGATCCGAAACCGTACGCACGGCACGGTCTGAATAGTCTCAGGGCACGCAGTAGGTGATGCGCACGTGGTGTTTCGCCACGCCCCGATGCTACCGGCCAGGTCCCGTCGAGTCGGCGCGTGCGCGTCTACGAACGACGGGCGCGCGCCGCGACGCGCCGCAACACGGTGACGGCCGGTTCCGGCCCGGCCGCGACGGCGGGCAACTCGACGACGAGACCCGACGGCGAGTCCTTCCACGGCAACGCCGAGCCGTCGATCGTCGTCACCGCCGTCGTCGGAGTGGCGCACACATCGGGGAACGTGATCGACCCCGTTGGTCCTTGCACGAACGCGTACACCGTGTCGTCGCGGGCGGTGTAACGAACCGCACAGCCGTCGGGTGTCGTGGTCCCGGGGGTGACCCACGGCCGCGTCCCCGCGATCGCGTCGGCGTGCGGCACCACCCACCGACCGAGCCACTCGAGTCGGGTGAGCTGCTCGTCGGGGATCTGCGCGTCGATGCCGCGCGGACCGACGTTGAGGAGCAGGTTGCCGCCCTTGGCGACGATGTCGGCGAGCATCCACAGCAACTCGTCGTGCGCGAGGAAGTGCTCGGGACGCGAGCAGCGGTTATACCCGAAGCTCTGGTCCATGCCCCGCACGCATTCCCACGGTTTGCGTTGCACGTCGTCGAACACCACATATTCGGGTGTGCGCACGTCGGAGTGCGGCGGCACCGGAGGCACGACGCCGGCGTCGCGCTTGGCCTGCTGCTGAAACGCCTTGTCGATCGCGCGTCGCGCGAGCGACGAACGGGTCGCACCGAGGAGCGGGCTCCACGGCATCCACCGGTCGTTCACGACGCCGTCGGGCACCTGCGCGTAGTAGTGCTCGAACAGCGGCCACAACTGCTTGCCTTCGCTCGGCCACGCGATGTCGTTCCACAGCACGCTCGGTCGGTACCGCGCGATGAGCTCACGAACCTGCGCGTCGGCGTACGCGGGGTAGTTGCCGCGGGGGATCGCGTCGAGCATCTCCGAGATCGATCCGATGGGCCGATCGTTGAAGGTCGCGTCGAGCCCGCCCGAGTAGTAGATCCCGAACCGCATTCCGGCCGCGAGCACGGCTTCGCGCAACTCGCCGACGACATCGCGGCGGCAGTTCCAGCCGGCGCGATGCGGATTGGGAACGTCGGTCGGCCACAGGCAGTAGCCGTCCATGTGCTTGGTGACGAACACGACGTAGCGCGCGCCGGTCGCCGCGAAGCGGCTGGCCCAGGCATGCGGATCCCACTGTTCGAGGCCCGCCTCCCACTCTGCCGCGAACTCCGTGTACGGGCGGTTGCCGTAGACCTCGCGATGGTGCGCGGCGACGGGACTCTCGGGAAAGCGCAACGAATTCTCGTACCACTCCGCGTACGGCGACCACGCGAGCGCGTCGCGCCGACCCGACTGCACCAGCTTGGTGATGTCGACATCGACCGGCGCGAACGCGGGCACCGACGCCGGCGTCCAGTGCACGAAGATGCCGAGCATCGCGTCAAGCCACCATGGGGGCACGCGATGCGCGCGCAATGACTTGAGCTGCGCGTTCCGCAACGGCATCGTCTCGACCCCCTCGAGCTCTTCTGGCCGGCGAACCGTAGCCCGCACTACGAAGTTGCGTTGTCCGATCTTGGTCTCAACGGAGGGTCACGGGCAGTCGCCGCGGGCCGTGCGCCCAGAACACGGGGACGGGCTCGCGTCGATAGTCGTCGTCGACGCGGGCGGTGGTGATTCGTTCGAGAAACACGTCGAGTGCGACGCGGCCCTCGAGTCTCGCGAGGGAGGCGCCGGGACAGACGTGGGGGCCGCCACCGAAGGCGAGGTGATCTCGCAGGTTTGGACGGTCGAGTCTGAACGTGTCGGGCGCGTCGTAGATCTGCTCGTCGTGATTGGCCGACGCGAGACCGAATGCCACCTTCGCGCCCGCCGGGATTCGGACACCTTCGACGGTGGTGTCGTCGATGCAGTCGCGCATCAGGACATGGATCGGGGGATCGTGGCGGAGCGACTCCTCGATCACGGTCGGTACGAGTTCGCGCTCGACGCGTAGGCGCGCGAACAGGTGTGAGTCGGTGCACACGGTCTCGAGCATGTTGCCAATGAGGTGTCGGGTCGTCTCGTTGCCGGACATGAGTAAGAACGCGAGCTGCGTCCGCATCTCGAGCGCGGTGAGACGTTCGCCGTCGACCTCGGTGTTGGCGAGCCGGGTCACGAAGTCGTCGGGCGGGTCGGCCATGACCTTGCGGTCGGCGATCATGCCGTCGAGGTACGCAACGAACTCGGGGGCGACGCCCGCGAGGCCCTCACCGTCCTCGCCGTCGACGCGCCGGTTCCTTGTCGCGTAGGTCGACTGCACGACGAGGTCGGACCACGCGGCAAAGTGCGGATGGTCCGCAGGGTCGACGCCCAAGAGGTGCGCAATCACCGTCGCCGGAATCGGGGTGACGTATTCGGCGACGAGATCTCCGCCGCCCCGCTCGATCAGCCCGTCGAGCAACTCGTTGCACAGTTGGCGGATGAACGGCTCGACCCGTCCGATGCGGTGTTGGGCAATCGCGGAGTTGATGATCCGGCGGATCTTTCCGTGACGGGGTTCGGGGATCTCGCTGATCAACTGTTCCTCGGGGGGAATCACCACGCCGGGATCCCGGAAGCTCGCTTGAAACACCGCAACGTTCTTCGTCGCGGCAAGCACGTCGGCGTACCGCGCGAGGTAGTACGCGCCGGACGCGGTCTCGGATACGGGGCATCGCGAACGCAGCTCGCCGAAGAGATCGAACCGAACCCCCGCACCGGAATCCAGCGGATCCGCAGCCATGTGGGACATCGTCCCACGCCGAAGCGCCGAAGCGCTCGGCCGTGTTTCAGGCGAGCTCGGCGAGCCCCTGAGCGACCCATGCGATGAGCTCGTCGGAGGCGACGAACGGCGCATCATCGGCTTTCGCCCGGTTCAGCACTTCTTCGGGAGAGGCTCCTGCCTTGAGGCCGGCGTACAGATAGATCACCGCGGAGGAGCGTGGTCCTGTGCGACACGTGACGAGTGTCGGCCGCGGCAGCTCGTCGAGTGCGGCCATCTGCTGACGGGCGAGGTCCATGTCCATCACGACTGGTGGGTCGGACACGACGTTGGCGGAAGAGGAGACGGCGGCTTGCACGTCGGCGTACGCCATGCCGCCGTCGATCGTCGCGAACGCCTCACCGCAGAGGTACAACCACGAAGCCGCGTGTGCGTCGTGCGCGAACGACTCGGGATCGGCGATCAGCCCTCGATTGTGCCGAAGACCTGCCAGTGCGCTGAGGTCGGCCATGACGGCAATGTAACGCTCGACGCGGCGCGCCGACAGTGGGTCAGCCGGACGCGGGCGAGGTACGTTCCCCGCTTGAAGAAGGGCACGATTGGTGAGGCCACGACGCAGATCGAGGCGGCGCCCGCGGCGCTCTACGACCTGGTCTCCGACGTTCGCCGGATGGGCGAGTGGAGTCCGGAGTGTCGGCGCTGCGAATGGATCGGCGGCGCGACGGGTCCTGCCGTTGGTGCGCGGTTCAAGGGAAGCAGCGCGAACGGGATGATCCGGTGGTCGACGAAGCCGAAGGTCGTCGCCGCGGACCGTGGGCGTGAGGTCGCGTTCGTGACGCAGTTCTTCGGTAAGGACGCGACGAAATGCCGCCCACGTCGACCTGCGCGCCCGGAACCATCGGCCGGATCGAAGCGGTGAGTCCGATGGAAACAGTGGCGCGTCGCGGTGCGGGCTCAGCGTGCTACGGACAGGGCGCCGCTGACGTCCTGAACGTCCCGTTGCTCGAGAACCAGCCGTTGACACCGAGGCTCGGCGACGAGTGGTAGAACCAGCTGAAGAACGCAAGCTCCTGCAGGTGGTACCGCTTGCCGTTGAGTCTGCGGGTGATCGAGATGCCGGTCAACGGGTCGCCGACCTCGAGGTTGCCCTGGCAACCCGACACCTGACCGATGTTCCCCCACGGCTTCGTGGGGTTGATGCCGATGGGATCGTTCATCCATTCGCCGACCTCGTGCGCCAGGATCGACGTGTCGCCGGCGCCCTTGAAGTCGCCGGTGTTGTCGTACATCGAGATCCCGTACGTCTGGGTCTTTCCGGCGTTCCCCATCGCGCTGTGGTAGCCGAGGATGCAGCAGTTCACCGGGACGGTGTCGAATTCGACGACGTTGCCCAGCAGGAAGAGCGGGAAGGTCGTCGTGGCCGCCGCTCCGAGGGTGCCGGTGATGTAGTTCTGGATCTGGGCGTCGAGGTAGTTGATGTCGACCGCGCCGAGCTCGCCGGATCCACACTTCGTCGTGCTCTCCGCCGAGCTGGCGGCGGGAACGTCGAGCACGAGTGGTTTGTGAACCGAGAGGCCCAGATTCACGTGGTACCCGGGGTTGATCCCGGTTGGCTTGGTCTGGCTGTAGAACTCGGCCCGCTGGAAGGCATCGATGTACTGACCCTTCCCCACGCTCGTGGGACCGAAGCTCCACGGTTGGGCGACGAAAATCGGTGAGTTCCGAGTGCGGGTGAGCGCACTCTGCGTGTCGCACGAGTCGATCGCCCGCGGATCCCACTTCTCGCCGTCGGCGAACTTGATGACGACCGGGATCAGCGTGGTCGCGATCGTTGTGCTCGGCTGCGCGAGTTGGACGAATGGGTTCTGGCCGACCATCGAGTAAGTGAAGGTCGAGGCGCCGTCGTGCACCGTCGTCCTGAACGACTGGATGATCCCGCCGACCGTCGACTGCGCCTTCAGTGATGCGACGTCGGCGGCCGTGCGCTTCGGAGCCCAGTCGAGGCGGGCGTGCTTCACGGTGATCGCGCGGATGCGCGCCGGCGCGGCGAGCGCGGCCGGCGCGACGAGGCCGAGCGTGGCGACCGGGCTCACGAGCATCGCGAGCACGGCGACTTTCAAGGATCGTGACACAAATGCCCCCTCGAGAAGAAGCGGATCGATCGTTCGTGACTAGTGCGCCCAGGGCGCGGTCGTAGCGTGCACCGCGGTGCCGTAGATCGGCCGGAGGGAACGCGGGAAGACCCGCAGGTGCACACGGGTCGCGGGCGCGAAGGTGGAGGACAGGGAACCGGATCTCACCAGCTTCAGCACATGCACCGTCTCGCCCTGTGTACACACGGCCGCGTTGCACGCGAGGTTGAAGACGAACGCGGCCGCCTTTCCCGGAGCGAACCGGACGGTGGTGTCGGCAACTTCCGCCGACCACGGATGCTTGTTGCCGTCGCACTTCGGTGCCGGCACGCCGAGGTTGTCGAACGTGCCGGTCGCGACCTTCGTGCCGACGATCTCGAGCATGCTGCCGTTGATATCGAGGTAGCGAGCGTTGACGCAGCTGTAGGAACCCGTCAACTGCGCGTCGTGCGAAGAGTCGACGAGTGTGTCCGTGTGCACTCGGACCTTGGCAAACGGGGCGTCGCCGATGTTGAGCTGGAGGGTGCCGCCGCCTCCACCCGCGGCGTCGAACACCATGATGTAGTACGTCGTGCCCGGCGTTGTCGACGTCGTCACCGACAGCGGGCCGCACGTGACCGTCGTGAGCGATCCGGGCGTACCGGTGGCGACCAAGACGCCGGCGAAGTAGTCGCTGAACGACGCGTCGACGAAGATGGCGGGGTCGCTCGAGGTCGCGGTGAACTTGTACCAGACACTGTTTCCCGTGACCGGCGCGCCGCAGCTCTGGTTGGCCTGCGCGTCGATCGCATCGGTCGTCGCGCCCGTCGTGTCGAGCGAGGTGCTGTACGGCAACGCGGAGACCGCGGTGGCGTTGTTGGCCGTGTCGTTCTTCGGCTTGGGTCCGGGCCCGTGGAACGCGATGTGGAGCGTGCCGCCGGAGCCCGTGTCGTCGAACGCCAAGATGTAGTACTTCGTGCCCGGCGAGACCGCGGCAAATGTGCTCACCGGTCCGCACGCCTGCGTGGTCAACGAGCCTGGCGTTCCCGTCGCGATGATGACGCCGGACGAGAAGTTGCTGCCGGTCGTGTCGACGGCGAGCAGCGTGTCGCTCGGACCCGCGGTGAACGTGTACCACACGCTGTTGTTCGTATTTGGCGCGCCACACGCCGCGTTGACCTGCGCGTCGTTCGCATCGGTGGTCGCGGCCGTCGTGTCGGCCGTGGCCGTGAACGGCAACGACGACACGACCGTCGCCCCCGCGATGTGATCGTTGGTCGGTGGACCTGCCGCCGCGGCCGTCGCCGCGAACCCACTCGTCGCCAGCGCCGCCCCTGCGAGCATCGCCACCACTCGCGCGATCTTCATCTCGATCAGCCCCCGTCCCGGCCGCGCCGTCGAGTCGCTCGCCCCACGCCGGCCAGGAGCAGCCTGTCATACCGAGGTGTTTTCCGATAGGGGTCGCCTCAGAGCGGGTTGACGGGCGCCTCGGATCGTTCCCTCGTGGCGACCGCGTGTGCGCGGCGCGGGGCGTGTGCTCGAATGGCGCGGTGGACGGTGTGCACGACTTGGGTGGGATACAGGGCTTCGGTCCCGTGGATCAGATGGGCGAAGAACCGGTCTTCCATTCCGATTGGGAGCGTCGGGCGTTCCGGGTGACGATTGCCGCGATGATGTCGGGCCGTCTGAATGGCCGGTTCCGACACGCGATCGAGCGCATGGACCCCGTCTGGTACCTCGAGTCGCCGTACTACGAGCACTGGCTCACCGCGGCCGCAACCGGTCTCGTGGAAGGCGGCCTGCTCACCCTGGCGGAGTTGGACGAACGGCTCGGCGCGCCCTTCCCGGTAGCGCGCCCCGTGCGGGCACCGCGACTCGTCGAACCCGGACCGTCGTCGAACCTGCACCGTTACGCGCTCGGCGCGCGGGTTCGAGTGCGCGAGTGGCACCCGCTCGGTCACACCCGCGCGCCGCGCTACGTGCAGGGCAAGCCGGGGACGATCGTGCGCCTCGACGGCGTCGCCTCTCTGCCCGACGTCGAGTACCACTGCGACGCGAAGCGCCTGGAGCCGACCTATTCCGTGCGGTTCCAGGCTCATGATCTCTGGGGTGAACGGGGAGATCCGGTGCACGTCGACGTCTGGGAGAGCTACCTGGAACCGGAGGAGAAGCGACCGTGAGCGACGATCACCACCATCCGCACCCACGTTCAGCCGTCGAGGACCGCGTCGACGCGCTCGAGGCACTCCTGACCGAGAAGGGACTGCTCGACCCGGCCACGGTCGATTCCGTCGTCGAGTACTACGAACACGCGGTCGGTCCGATGAACGGCGCCAAGGTCGTCGCACGCGCGTGGGTCGACCCCGAATACCGGGCCCGTCTGCTCGCCGACGGCACCGCGGCGATCGCGGAGCTCGGCTTCGGCGGTCCGGAGGGTGACCACATGGTGGTCGTCGAGAACACACCCGCGGTGCACAACGTCGTCGTGTGCACGCTGTGTTCGTGCTACCCGTGGCCCGTGCTCGGCCTCCCGCCGAACTGGTACAAGAGCGCGCCGTACCGGTCGCGTGTGGTGCGCGAGCCGCGCGTGCTCCTCGCGGAGATGGGCTGTGCGATCCCCGACGAGGTCGAGATATCGGTGTGGGACTCCTCCGCGGAGGTGCGCTACCTCGTGCTGCCCCTGCGCCCCGCGGGCACCGACGATCTCGACGAGGAGCAACTCGCCGCGCTGGTCACGCGCGACTCGATGATCGGCGTGGCCAGCCTGTGAGGCCGTCGCCGATCCTCGACGAGGGTCTCGCCGAACCAACGCTTCCTCGCGACAACGGTGCACCCAGCTTCGACGCACCCTGGCAGGGACGCGCGCTCGCGATGGCGGTGCTCGTGGTCGAGCGCACCGGTCGCGACTGGGACGACTTCCGCGTTCACCTGATCGAGAGCATTGCCGACGATCCCGACCGTCCCTATTGGGAGAGCTGGGTCGCCGCGCTCGATGCGTTCGTCCGCGCGGGCGACTGAGAGGCTCGCGGTGCACGACGTCGAGCCTCAGCTGTTCTACACGGGCCTCGTCGCCGAGCTCTACGGACCGTTGCGCTCCGAGCACCCGGATCCGGAACCGTACGCGCGGTTCATCGCGGCGTCGGGTGAACCGGCGCTGGAGCTGGGCTGCGGAGACGGCGACCCGTTACTCGACCTCCGGGCGCGCGGGCTCGATGTCGACGGACTCGATTCGTCGCCCGACATGTTGCAGCGTTGCCGCGCGTTTGCACGCGAACGCGACCTCGACGTCGTGCTCTACGAACAACCGATGCAGTCGATGCAACTCCCGCGCCGGTACCGGTCGATGTACCTGGCGGGAGCCACCTTCAACCTGTTGCCCGACGACGACACGGCCGGCCGCGTGCTCGAGCGCATACGGCTGCACCTCGAGCCGGGAGGCTCCGCATTGATTCCGTTGATGCTGCCCTCGCCGACGCCGCGCGATCAGCTCGGACAGACGCGGGAGCACATCGATGCCGAAGGTCGGCGCATGCGGGTGTCGTCGATCGCCGAAGAGCGAGACGATCGCGCGCGCTGCCAGACGACGGTCTTGCGCTACGAAGTGGTCACCGGCTCCGACTCGGTCGTCGAAGAGCGTCCCTGGCTGCTCCACTGGTATACCCAAGCCGGCTTCAGTCGGCTCGCATCCGACGCGCACCTCGATGTGCGGGCGATCATGACGGCCGACGGAACGCCGGCCACCCCTGATGCGCCGGTGTTCGTGTTCTGGTTGACCAACACCTCGGACTGAACACCCTGCCGCTACCGCGGACTCTGGTGAGCAGGAAACGCGGCCGGACATCGGGGCGTGTCTGCGTGACTCGCGAGACGTAGGCTCATGGCGTGACGACTACGGCCGAGCGGCTGCGCGACGCTCGCACAAAGACCGACGGCGCGCTCGCCGCGGTGCGCGCCGACCAGGGCGCGTCTGCGGTCTTGATCGCGGTAGTGAGCGAGTTCGCGGCGAAAGCCGAGAAGGCGCAGCGCTCCGACGACGAGCGGACGGCGGTCATCGAGCTCGAGCAAGCCGGCGACAGCGCCAAGGTGGCGGCCGAAGCCGACACCGGCGTGGCGGACGCCACTCGTCAAGCTGTACTCGACGCGCATCTCGCAATCTGCATCGCCAAAGCGAAGCTGTGAGCTGATTCGTGCCCGGCGTCGCGATCATCACCGAAGCCTGCATCGACGTGAAGGATCGTGCGTGCGTCGATGTCTGCCCGGTGCAATGCATCTACGAGTTCGATCCCACCAAGAACCTGTTGTTCTCTGAGGTCCAGGCCGGCGACGGACAGGTCGAAAACAGTCACGCGCCGAATCCGGCTGCGATCGACATCTTCGCCGACAGCATCTTGTACGTGAACACCGAAGAGTGCACGTCGTGCACGGCGTGCTACCAGCCCGACGTCTGTCCCGTCGGCGCGATCTACTCCGAAGAGGTGGTGCCCGACGGAGCTTCGAAGACGAAGTACAACTCTGAAGATCAGAACAAGGGCCACGACCACACCTTCTTCATCCAGCTCAGCCGGGACGTCTTCGCCGACTAGACGCGCGCTCGCGGCGTTACGTGAGCCGTTCGAAGAGTTGGGCCCATTGTTCGAGGTGGCGGTCGCCGAGGAACTCGGCGGCGGCGCGCTCGCGGCCGGCCGCACCCATGCGATCGGCCGCCGCGGGGTCGTTGAGCAGCCCGCGCACGGCCCGCGCATACTCCGTGAGGTTGTGCGCGTCGACGAGCCAACCGGTCTCGCCGGAGATGATCTGGTCGACGATGCCGCCGACCGCACTCCCGATGACCGGTCGCGACTTCCACATTGCCTCGGTCACCGTGAGCCCGAACCCTTCGGCCAGGCTCTTCTGCACGACGACGCGCGCATGCCGTTGCAACGCGTTGACGACCGTCGCGGCCTCGTCGCCGTCGGCCATCGGCACGCACGCGAGATGCACCCGCCGGCGGATCGCTTCGGGGAGCGCGTGCCACAGGTCGTGGCACGAGCTCAGCACGCCCGCGGCTTCGGGGTCGTCGGCCACGCCGCTGACTTCCGGGCCGGCAAGGATCAGGTGCGCGTCGGTGTGGGCCGCGACGCCTTCGGCGAATCCGATCATCACGCCGGGCATGTCCTTCATCACGTCCCACCGCGACGCCTGCAGCACGATCGGCACCGTTACCGGCGGTGGCGGCCCCGTGTCGAGCAGATTGACGGGCGCGCCGACCGCGCCCGTCGACCCGTCGCGTCGCGTGAACGCGACGGCCGCGTCCGGTCCGCCGCCGGCGAGGAGGCCGACGTCTTGGAGCACGCGGCGAACGTCGTCGGGCTCGATCAACGCGTTCTTCGCCGAGAACGGGTCGATCGACGGCGGGATGACCGCGAGCCGATCGCTCGTGACCCACGGCGGCGCGAACTGCGCGCGCGAGAACACGAACGCGTCGACATCCTCGATGTAGGGACGGAGGAACGCCCACCCCCGCGCCGAGTGTTCGTTCTGCGCGTCGATGCCGACGTGACAGCGCCACACGATCGTCACACCGTCGGGCAACTTGGAGCGCGCCAACGCTGTGGTCTGCGGGTCGTGCAGGATCACGATGTCGCCCGCGCGTACGACCGCGACCAATCCGTCGACATTGCGCGCGATCGTCGCTTCGTAGTGCGCGTGCTCGGCGTCTCCGAGTGGACCGCCGTCGCCCGCGGTGCCGTAGAGATGATTGTGGATGCGCTTCGTGATCTCGAAGAAGCCGGCGTCGCCTTCGATCACCAGCCACCGCGCGTCGATGCCGACGCCGCGCGCGTACGCGAGCAACGTCTGCAGGAGCTCGGCGACCCCGCCCCCGGTCGCGGTGGAGTTCACGTTGATGACCCGCCGCCCATCGAGTCGCGCGTTGGCACGCGCCGCCGCCTGCGCGAAGAGCCCGGCGCGATCGGCACCGATGCACACCGCGAGCTCTTCGGGCGCAATCGCGCGCACTTCCACCTCGACGAGCGCCGGGGGCGTCATCGTGAACGATCCATCGCGCGATCTTGGCACGACGATCCTCCCCTTGTCTGCACATGATCGGTGTTCGCGTGAGTGGAAGGCAGGTTGTCGCGGCGCCGCGCGCCTACCGTGTGGGGCGACGGGTACTCACCCGCAACTCCTCCGAAGGTGACCATGCCCAAGCCCGCCGAAGCTGGTTCGTTCGGGCACCGGGGTTCGCGCCTCGCCTACGAGATCTACGGCACGGGCGACCGAAACCTGGTGTACCTGCACGGGCTCCTCATGGACTCGCAGATGAACCGCGGCCTCGCGGAGTCGCTTGCTGCGCGGGGCGCACGCGTCGTGCTGCTCGATCTTCTCGGGCACGGTCGCAGCGACAAGCCGCTGGAGGCTTCGGCCTACCGCATGGACAGCTACGCCGACGAGGTCGTCGCGTTGCTCGACCATCTCGAGATCGACCGCGCCCCGATCGGCGGCGTGTCGCTCGGTGCGGACGTCGCTCTGCAGGTCGTCGTACGCGAGCCGGCGCGGGTTGCCGCACTCCTCCTCGAGATGCCCGTCCTCGAGTGGGCGGTGCCGTCGGCCGCGCTGTTGTTCACCCCGCTGCTGCTCGCGATGCACTACGCGAGCGGTCCTGCCGGTTTCGTTGCCCGGCTCGCGCGGCGGATCCCGCGCACGGGTGTGGGGTCGCTCGACAGCGTGCTCGAAGCGTTCTCCGCGCCGCCCGAGGTCGTCAAGGCCGTGCTGCACGGGATCTTGACCGGGCCGGTGGCGCCGACGGTTGAACAACGCCGGGCCATCGAGGTGCCAATGCTCGTGATCGCCCACACGAGCGACCTGATCCATCCGTTCAGCGACGCAACGCACCTCGTCGACCTCGTGCCCCAGGGACGGCTCCTGCCCGCACGGTCGATCTTCGAGCTTCGGGTCACTCCCGGCCGGCTCACGGGTGAGATCGCGAGCTTCCTCGAGCAGGTCGAGTCGAGTCGCAACGTCGCGGTCGTCGCCGGATAGCTGCTCCTCGAATGACGGACCGGTCACGCCAAGCTGGTCGAGTCATGCCAAGCTCGACTCGCACACACGGAACTCAGTCGGGCGATCAACGAAGTGGACCCGAGCAGGGGTCGCGGAGACGCATGAGCCGGATGCAGTGATCGAGCTCACGGGAACCGGTCTGACGCCGGCCGACGTCGTCGCGGTCGCGCGGAACGACGAGCCGGCCGTGCTCGCCGAGACGGCGCGCGCGGCGATGGAAGCCAGCGCGGCGATCGTGGAGCGGCTCGCAGCCTCACCCGAACCCGTCTACGGCGTGTCGACCGGGTTCGGCTCGCTTGCCAACACCGTGATCCCGGCCGAGCGGCGCGAAGAGTTGCAGCGCGCGCTCATCCGCTCGCACGCGGCCGGCATGGGACCGCCCGTGGAGCGCGAGGTCGTGCGCGCCATGATGCTGCTGCGCTGCCGCACCCTGACGATGGCCCGTTCCGGTGTCCGGCCGGTGCTCGTCGACACCATGCTCGAGCTCCTCAATCGCGGGATCACGCCGGTCGTCCGTGAGCACGGTTCGCTCGGCGCGAGCGGTGATCTCGCACCACTCGCGCACGCCGCGCTCGCGCTCATCGGTGAGGGAGAGGTGTTCGGTGGCGACGGCGAGCAAGCGCTCGCACGTCAAGCGCTCGCGGACGCGGGCGTGCTGCCGGTCACGCTGCGCGCCAAGGAAGGGCTCGCGCTCATCAACGGGACCGACGGCATCCTCGGCATGCTCCTGCTCGCGCTGCACGACCTCGACAACCTGCTGCGCGTGGCCGACGTCGCCTGCGCAATGACCGTCGAGGCGCTGCTCGGAACCGACCGCTGCTTCGCCGACGATCTTCAGCAGTTGCGGCCCCACCCGGGCCAGCGCGTGAGCGCGGCGAACCTGCGAACGCTGCTGGCCGGTTCTGCGATCGTCGCGAGCCATCTCGTCGGCGACCTTCGAGTGCAGGACGCGTATTCGTTGCGGTGTGCGCCCCAGGTGCACGGCGCGGCCCGCGACACGGTGGCGTACGCGCGCACGACCGCGGCGGCGGAGCTCGTGTCCGCGATCGACAACCCGATGGTGCTCCCCGACGGTCGGGTCGAGTCGTGCGGCAACTTCCACGGCGCGCCGCTCGGATTCGCCTGCGACTTCCTTGCCATCGCCGCGGCCGAAGTCGGCTCGATCGCCGAACGGCGCACCGACCGGATGCTCGACGCCAACCGTTCGTACGGGCTCCCGCCGTTCCTCGCGCCCGACGCGGGTGTGAACTCGGGAATGATGATCGGCCAGTACACCCAGGCCGCGATGGTCGCCGAGAACCGCCGCCTCGCGGCGCCGGCGAGTGTCGACTCACTCCCGACGAGCGCGATGCAGGAGGACCACGTGTCGATGGCATGGGGCGCGGCGCGGAAGTTGCGGACGGTTGTCGCGAATGTCGGTCGCATCCTGGCCGTCGAAGTCGCGTGCGCGGCTCGTGCGCTCGACCTTCGGGCACCCTTGCAGCCCGCGGCCGGTACCGCCGCCGCGCTCGCACTGGTGCGTACGCGCGTTGAAGGTCCCGGTCCTGATCGGTGGCTCGCACCCGAGCTCGCGGCGGTCGAGGGGCTCGTCGTCGACGGCGAGTTGGTCGCCGCCGTCGCCGCCGCGATTGGAGCTCTCGCATGAACGACAGCGGCGAGCGCAGCGAGCACGCGTGCCGAGCGAGACCCGCACAGCGGCGAGCGCAGCGAGCACGCGACCGGTCTCGCTCCCATCGCGCGTCCGGAGCGGCGAGCGCAGCGAGTGCGACCAAAAAGGACCGAGGGCGACAATGAGTATTGGCGCACGGCCGGTGCGGGCACCGCGCGGCGCGGAGATCTCGTGTCGCGGTTGGCCGCAGGAAGCCGCGCTCCGCATGTTGCACAACAACCTCGATCCCGAGGTGGCCGAGCGGCCCGACGACCTCGTGGTCTACGGCGGCACCGGGCGCGCCGCGCGATCGTGGGACGCGTTCGACGCCATGGTGCGGACGTTGCGCACCCTCGGTGACGACGAGACGATGTTGGTGCAGTCGGGCAAACCGGTCGGCGTGTTCCGTACCCACGAATGGGCGCCACGCGTGCTGATCGCCAACTCGAACCTGGTTCCCGACTGGGCGAACTGGAGCGAGTTCCGCCGCCTCGAAGCCCTCGGTCTCACCATGTACGGGCAGATGACGGCCGGTTCGTGGATCTACATCGGCACGCAGGGCATCCTGCAGGGCACCTACGAGTGCTTCGCCGAGATCGCGCGCCGACGGTTCGCCGGAACGTTGGCCGGCACGATCACCCTCACCGCGGGACTCGGCGGCATGGGCGGCGCGCAGCCCCTCGCGATCACGATGAACGGTGGCGTCGCGTTGTGCATCGAGGTCGACGGCGATCGCATCGCGCGCCGCATCGCCACCCGCTTTCTCGATGAGGAAGCGAGCGATCTCGACGACGCGATCGCGCGCTGCCGGGAGGCGAAGGCGCAACGCCGCCCGCTCAGCGTCGGAGTGCGGTCCAATGCCGCGGACGCGTTGCCGCGCCTGCTCGCGCTGGGATTCGACGCCGACATCGTGACCGACCAGACGAGCGCGCACGACCCGCTCAGCTACGTGCCGAACGACCTGAGCGACGAGGCGATCGTTCGACTGCGCGCGGCCGACCCCGACGAATATGTGCGTCGCGCCCGCAACGCGATGGCCGTGCACTGCGCGGCGATGGTCGGGTTCCTCGACGCGGGAGCCGAGGTGTTCGACTACGGCAACAACCTGCGCACCGAGGCGCGCGACGCCGGCTACGAGCGCGCGTTCGCGTATCCCGGCTTTCTGCCTGCGTATATTCGTCCGCTGTTCTGCGAAGGCAAGGGTCCGTTTCGGTGGGTCGCGCTCTCGGGCGACCCCGACGACATCGCCGCGACCGACCGAGCCGTGCTCGAAGAGTTCCCCGACGACGACGGGTTGGCGCGGTGGATGCGGCTCGCCCGCGAACGGGTCGCCTTCCAGGGCCTGCCGGCCCGCATCTGCTGGCTCGGATACGGCGAGCGGGCCCGGCTCGGGCTGCGCTTCAACGAGATGGTGCGCACCGGCGAGTTGCAAGCCCCGATCGTCATCGGCCGCGACCACCTCGACTCCGGTTCGGTTGCGTCCCCGTACCGCGAGACCGAGGCGATGGCCGACGGTTCCGACGCCATTGCCGACTGGCCGCTGCTCAACGCGCTCGTCAACACCGCCTCCGGCGCCACCTGGGTGAGCATCCACGACGGTGGCGGGGTTGGCATCGGGCGGGCGATCCACGCGGGCATGGTGTGCGTCGCCGACGGCACGGATCTCGCGGCCGAGAAGTTGGCACGCGTGCTCACTGCGGATCCGGGAACGGGCGTGATGCGCCATGTTGATGCCGGATACGACCGCGCGCGGGAGGTCGCCGACGAACGGGGTGTGCGGATCCCGATGTCGGAAGGCACCGACGAGGGCACCCGCGCGTGACGGTCCGCCGCATTGCGACGATCGGCCATCCGATCCTGCGCGAGCGTGCTCGAGAGGTGACTTCTGACGAGCTGCGTGCGAGCGACACCCAGCGGCTCGTCGACGACATGATCGAGACCATGCGCGACGCGGGCGGGGCCGGCCTCGCGGCGAATCAGGTGCACGAGACGGTGCGGATCGCCGTCATCGAGGTGAACCACAACCCGCGGTACCCGTACAAACCGCAGATCCCGCTCACCGTCGTCGTAAATCCCGTGATCGAGGTGCTCGACGACGAGCTGGTCGAGATCAACGAGGGATGTCTCTCGGTTCCCGATCTGCGGGGAACCGTGGAACGGCACGTCAATGTGCGCGTGCGGTACCTCGATCGCGACGGCGTCGGGCACGACGAGATCAAGCGCGGCCTCACCGCGGGCACGTTCCAGCACGAGGTCGATCATCTCGACGGCGTGCTCTTCGTCGACCGTGTGCGCGATCCGCGCACGTTCACGACGTGGGAGCAGTTCGAACGTCACCATCGCGACGCGTTCGTCGCCCGCATCACCGAGTTCGTGGAGCGCATTGGCTCATGAGCACAGGTTCGTGAGCACAGGGTCATGAGTACAGGGTCATGAGTACAGGGTCATGACGAGCTACTGGTGTGAGCGCGCGTGGCTCGGCGGCGACGCGGTCGACGAGGGTGTGGTGATCGACGTCGACGGCGACCGCATCGCGGCCGTGAACCCCGACGTTGCCGTCGCGCCCCAGGGTTGCGTGCGCCTCTCCGGTGTCACTGTTCCCGGCCTCGCGAACTCGCACTCGCACGCGTTCCACCGTGCGTTGCGAAGCACGACGGAATCGCAGGCGGGCAGCTTCTGGACGTGGCGTGAGCAGATGTACGCGCTCGCGGAGCGCCTCGACCCCGACGGGTACCTCGCGCTCGCCCGGGCCACGTTCGCGGAGATGGTTCTCGCCGGCATCACGCTGGTGGGGGAGTTCCACTACCTGCACCACGATCGCGGCGGACGTGCGTACAGCGACGCAAACCGGCTCGGCAGCGTGATCCTCCAGGCTGCATCCGAAGCCGGCGTCCGCATCACGCTGCTCGATGCCTGCTATCTCCACGGCGACGGCGGCGCGGAGCTTGCCGGTGCCCAGCGCCGTTTCGGCGACGGCGATGCCGATCGGTGGGCCGCGCGGGTGAGCGACCTCGCCGCCGGCCCGACGGCGCGGATCGGTGCGGCGATCCACAGCGTGCGCGCCGTCGACCCGACCGCGGCCGCGATTGTGGCCGCGTGGGCGGCTGAGCACGGTGCACCGCTCCACGCCCACGTCTCGGAGCAGCCGGCCGAGAACGACGCGTGCCGCGCGCGGTACGCGCGCACCCCGACGGCCCTTCTCGCCGACATCGGCGCCGTCCATTCGCGTTTTACCGCCGTGCACGCGACGCACCTCACCACCGACGACATCTCGATCCTCGGCACCGCGCGCGCGACCTGTTGTCTCTGCCCGACGACCGAGCGCGATCTCGCCGACGGTGTCGGCCCGGCCAGCCGACTGCGTGACGCGGGAGCGCGGCTTGCGCTCGGAACCGATTCGAACGCCGTGATCGATCTCTTCGAAGAAGCGCGGGGCGTCGAGCTCGACGAACGGCTCGTCTCCGGCACGCGTGGGCACCACTCCGCACCCGGGCTGCTCGCCGCGGCGACGCGAGACGGCTATGCGAGCCTGGGCTGGCCCGAAGGCGGACGCATCGCGCCCGGCGCGACGGCCGATTTCACCACCGTGGGTCTCGACAGCGTCCGCCTGGCGGGAACGGAAACCGATCACGCCCTGGAGGCCCTCGTGTTCGCGGCGAGCGCGACCGACGTGCGCAACGTCGTCGTCGCGGGCCGTTCGATCGTGAGCGACGGCGTGCATCGAGATATCGATGTCGCTCGCGAGCTCCATGACGCGATCGTCGCGGTGCGATCGTGAGCAGCCTCGTCGTCGACCGCATCGGACTGCTGGTCACCAACGACCCTGAGCTCGGAGACGGACCGCTCGGGCTCCGCCGCGATGCCGCGATCGCGATCGAGAGCGAACGCGTGGTCGCGGTGGGTGCGGCGGGCACGCTCACAGGCGACGCGCGCCTTGACGCCGACGGCCGGTGTGTGATCCCTGGCTTCGTCGACAGTCACACCCATCTCGTCTTCGCCGGCGACCGGGCCGACGAGTTCGCGGCGCGCATGGCGGGCCAGCCGTACGAAGCCGGGGGCATTCGCGTCACGACGGCGGCGACGCGCGCCACCGGAGTCGACGAGCTCGCCCGCCTCACCGCGCTCCGGCGAGAGGAAGCCCGCCGCGCCGGCATCACCCACGTTGAGATCAAGTCGGGATACGGGCTCGACGTCGCGAGCGAGGAGCGCGGCTGTGAAGTCGCGAGCCGGTTCACCGACGACGTCACCTTCCTGGGCGCGCACGTCGTCCCCGCGGAGTTCGAGACTCGGCCCGACGACTACGTCGCCCTCGTATGCACCGACATGCTCGTCGCGTGCGCGCCCTTCTGCCGCTGGATCGACGTGTTCTGCGAGCGAGGCGCGTTCGACGCCGAGCAGTCGCGTGCCGTGCTCGAAGCCGGCCGCGCCGCGGGGCTCGAGCTACGGGTGCACGCGAACCAGCTCGGGCCCGGACCGGGCGTGCAGCTCGCCGTCGAGCTCGGTGCCGCGTCGGCCGACCACTGCACGCACCTGACTCCCGGCGACGTCGACGCGCTCGCCGGTAGCGACACCGTCGCGACCCTCCTACCCGCGACCGATTTCTCGACCCGTCAGCCGTACCCCGACGCCCGCCGACTCATCGACGCGGGGGTGTCGGTCGCGGTTGCGACGAACTGCAATCCGGGTTCGAGCTACACCACGTCGATGAGCTTCTGCCTCGCGCTCGCGGTGCGCGAAATGGGCATGACGATCGAAGAAGCCCTGCAGGCGGCGACCATCGGCGGTGCCAACGCGCTGCGGCGACCCGATCTCGGCCGGATCACTCCCGGCGGCCGCGCCGATGCCGTTGTGCTCGACGCGCCGTCGTACACCCACCTCGTGTACCGGCCCGGCGTTCCGCTTGTGCACGCGGTCGTCGAGCGCGGCGCCGTCGCGTCGGCGACGTGAACGCGCACGCCGAGGTCGTGCCGGCCGAACTGCGCGAGCTCCAATCGCAGTGAGCGCACTGCGCGTTCTCGTCACCACCTGAGCGGCAGTCTCGCGGGGCCCCAGATTCCGAAGCGGTCGGGCTTCCACTCGACGGGCCCGTCGGCTGCCAGGTCGGGCCACCGTGAGGCGAGGATCGTGAGCGCCTCCTGCAGCTCCGCGCGCGCGAGCGCCGCTCCGAGGCAGTAGTGGATGCCGGAACCGAACGTCATCTGCAGCGTCGAACGTTCGCGCGTGATGTCGAGCGTGTCGGGAAGCTCGAACAGGTCCGGATCACGATTCGCGCCGGCGAGCGGCACCGTGACAAGTGTGCCCGCAAGGAACTCGACACCGCGGTACTCGACCGTCTCCGACGCGACGCGCGCGGTGCCGCGAACCGCACCGAGGTAGCGCATCGTCTCCTCGACCGCACGTGGGGCCAGGCTCGCGTCGCCGACTAGCGCGGCCCACTGACTCGGATTCGCGGCGAACAGCGCCATACAGCAGGCGAGCTGGTTTCGCGTCGTGTCGGTGCCGGCCATCAACACCGCCTCGGCGAGCATGATGAGCTCGTCGGTGGAGAGCCGGTCACCGGCTTCCTCGATCGAGATCATGGCGCTCAACAGGTCGTCGGCGGGCGTCGCGCGACGTGCCTCGACCATTGCCCGCACGTACCGCTCCAACGCCCCGGACGCTTGCCGGATCGCGGGGAGATCGTCGACGAGCGCGCCGTTGAAGATCCGGAAGATGTCGGTCGCCCAGTCGGAGAAGCGCTTCCAGTCGCGTTTGGGTGCGCCGAGAAGCTCGCAGATGATCGGAATCGGGTACGGCTCGCCGACCGCGCTCACGAACTCGCAGCGGCCGTCGGCGTCGACGGCATCGACGAGCTCGGTCACGACCGCGCGCATGAAGGGGCGCAGCCGTTCGGCCGCGGCGGGCGTGAACGCCGGGGCGACGAGGCGACGCAAACGCGCGTGCTCGTCGCCCTCCATTGCGAGGATCGACGGGCGCCGCTCATCGAAATAGTCGGCCGACTCCACGCCGGCCATCTGCGGGATCAACGACAAGGCGGAGTGAAATCGCCGATCGCGCAGAATGGCGACCGAATCGTTGTAGGCGGTGAGCAGATAGCCGAACGGAGTGCGCACCAGCCAGTGTTCGCGGCGCAGCGTGGCGATCGCGGCGAGGGCCTCGTCACGATCGAGAGCGATCATGTCGAGCGACGGCAGTTCGAGATCATCCACCGAAGTCATTGCGCTCGACGCCCCTCGCTGTCGGAACCTCGCCGTCGCTCACGATCATGCCGCACGGCGCCGCTTCATGCCGACGGGCCCGCGGGGCAATCTCTGGTGGGCTGCACGCGAACGGTCCAGGCCGCGCGCGGCGTCTGTTCGCGCAGGTCGTGCAGGCGCACGTGCGTTCGGACGACGTCGTCGGGCGCTACGGCGGCGAAGAGTCGGTCCTGCTCTTCCCCGGGCAGAGTGTGGCCGGTGCCGGCGAGACGCGCCCCAAACTCGCGGCGCCGTCGGATCCGGGTTAGACGAAGTCTTCTCCGCGGAGGTGGTTGAGCGCGATCCAGCCGGGGAGGATCGGGAGCCAGAAGGTCACCAGCCGGAACAGGAACACGGCGGGAACCGCGGCCGTGCCCGGCATGCCGGCGCCGACGAGGCCCGCGATCACCGCCGCCTCGAGCGCGCCGAGCCCGCCGGGGGTGGGCGCGACCGTGGCGATGGCTGATCCGGCGAGATAGGCGGCACCGACCTGCGCCAGGTCGAGCCCGCCTCCGAAGGCAACGGTCGAAAAATAGAGGGCGAAGACGTAGCCGAGCGTGACCGCAGCGGAGCCACCGAGCAGCAGCGCGATCTTGCCGGGACTCCGAATCACCGCGGCGAGCCCACTCAGCGCGCGGCCGAGCACGGGCACGAGCTTCGTGAGCAGCACCTCGCGCGTCGCGGGAATCGCGATCGCTCCCGCGACGCACACCGCGACGATCGCGCCGACGAGGCCGATCACCGACCAGCTGGGCACGGAGATCGAACCGAGCGCGGAGCGTCCCGCCCACACGAAGAACACGAGCAGGAGGGCGATGTGCACGCCGAAGCCGGCCACCGCGTTGAGTCCGACGCTCGATGCCGCCACGGGCGCGTCGACTCCCGACTTCTGCAGGTACCGCACATTGAGCGCGATGCCCCCGAAGCCGGCCGGCGCGAGGGTGCCCGTGAACGAGGCCGCGACCTGGGCCAGCAACGTCGGGACGGCACGCAGGCGTGCCGGCACGGAGCCGCTCAAACCGGCCGCCGCGCCGACGTACGTCAACGCGGAGAACAGCACGACGAGCGGCGCCCAGGCCCACGAGGCGTGACCGATCTGGCGCACCACCCCCGGCAGGTCGGCCAGCTGCGGCAGCAGGAAGTAGGTCACCGCGACGAGCATCACCGCGGCGAAGATGCGCTCCCTGCTGATCCGTTCGAGGGGGACGTAGCTCGGCTCGCTCACCGCGCACCGTTGCGCGACCGTGTCCTGCAACTCCTCGAGCAGGCCGGGGTGCTTCCTGAGCTCGGCCCGGGTCGGCCCGCTCAGCGCATTCGGCTGCAGCCGTGACAGCGCGGCTCCCACCGTCTGCGGACCGAGCGTCGCGACGGCACTCGTCACCGAACGGTCGGCGCCGACCGTGAGGGAGAGCGCGGCAAGCAGCTGCGCGACGTCGCCGTCGCACTGCTCGTCGCTCGCGGCGACCTCGCTGAACGCGAAGCCCGTGATCCACGGCCTGCCGTCGCCGTCGACAAGCACGTTCGCCCGCCGCAGGTCGCGATGCGCGATGCGGTGCTCGCGCAAACACATGATCTGCCGCCACACCGCGGACAGGAACCCATCCGAAACTTCGTCGCCACCGATGTGGTCGAAGCGCCGGGCTTCGATCATGTCGTAGGCGATGAGCATCGAGTCTTCACCGACCTCCGCGATCGCGCGCATGCGTGGCGTCGCCACACCGACATCGCGCGCTTGCAGCGCGACGAACGCCTCGTGCTCGACCGATCGACGCAGCGACGAGAACGGTCGTTCGTCGCCGACGTTCTTCAGGCGCAGATATCGGTAGCTGCGATACAGGAGATCGATCGAACGCTCGTCGGGGCTGAGCACCTTCACCAGGAATCGGGCGTCACCCGCGCCGGTCGCGATGTACCACCGGGCACCACGCACGCCCACGACATACGGCTCGAGCGCGACGGCCGGCAACGCACTCGACGCGAGTGCCGCCCCGATCGCGGCCACGGTCGGGCGACGGTTCGGACGGCCGAACGCGAGGAGCACCGCGACCCCGACCGTCGCACCGATGGCAAGGACCAGGAAGATCTCGGCCGGCCGACCCGACACGACGACGATGCGGCCGACCACGAAGACGGCGAGGATGACCACGCCGGCCTGCCGCCAGCGGCGACCGACGAACGGGGCGAGGATGACGAACGACGCCGTGAGCTGCGCGAGCGTCCAGACGTTCAGCGAGCCTCTCGACGGGTCACCGAACCGGTCGACGACGGTGACGAGCAGTGACCGCGACGCGGCCTGGTTCAACCACCATGTCGTCACACTCACGAGCAGCAATGTGGCGAGGTTGGCGACGACGATGTAGCCGATCAGCCGGTAGCGCTTCAGGATCAGTGGCGGCACGTACACCGCCGCGCCCATGACGGCGGCCGCGACCGAAAGGATCTGGTTGAGCGCGCGTTCGACCGACGGGTTCAGGCCGCGGAAGAGCGCGACGACGTCGCTCTCGAACGCGAGCACCGTGCTGTCGGCCCACCGCGTGAGCGCGAGCAGACCGACGGTCGCGGCGCCGAACAGGATCAGCCGCAGCGCGTCGCTCGGCGAGCGGCGGTAGCCGACGATGTCGTCGTCGGCGCCGAACACGTCGACCGCGGTGTTCTGGGCCGGCCCGCGGACCGCTGCGGGCTGGTCCATCGGCGCCGAATCTACGCGGTCAGCGCAGGATTTGAGTGAGGCCGTGCAACGCCAAGCCAGCCAAGCCGCCGACGATGGTGCCATTGATCCGGATGTATTGCAGGTCGGGGCCAAGGAGTAACTCGAGCCGGAGCGACGTTTCGTCGGCATCCCCCCGGGCGATGGTTGCACTCACCAAGCTGGCGATCTCGCCGTGGAAGCGGCCGGCCGCGTAACGGACGAGCTCCTCGACCCCCCGCTCGGCGCGTTCGCCGAGGAGTGGGTCCGTACCCAACCGGCGGCCGATGGCGGTCACCGCGTTCGCCAACCGGAGGCGCAGCTCCGAACCGGGGAGTGTCGCCTGATGGCGGAGCGCGGTCTTGGCCTCCTCCCAAAGCCGGCTGATCGACCGGGCCAGCTGCTCGTCGGACAGCAGCTCGGCTTTCAGCTCCTCGCCTCGCTCCAGGAGCTGCGGTGAGTGCTCGAGGTCGACCGCCAGCTGTGCCAGGCGCCGGTCGATCTCGCGGCGCAGGTGATGCTTGCGATCGCCGGCCATGTCCTGCAGCACGCTGCGGGTCCCGTCGATCACACGCTCGAAGATGCGATCCTCGACGGCACCGGGCAGCCACCACGGCGCGCTCTGAGCGAGTCGGTCTCGTAGCTCTTCACGTTGCTCGTCGAGGTAGCGGTCGAGACCTCGCAGGGCACCATCGAGCGCTTTCTCGTGACGGCCTTGTTCGGTGAGGACGCGGAGCGCGCGTCCGACCATGGGCGCGAGCGGTGC
>JBBSEC010000051.1:0-31576 GCA_038240075.1 Acidimicrobiia bacterium | reverse complement strand
GGGGGGCCGCGCGCCCCGGGGGGCGTGCGGCATCGGGCTGGGGTTGGGTGGTGCGCTCGCGCGCCGCCGGCGGGGGCGGGGCGCCCGCCACCGCGCCCGTCGCGAGGTTGGTGCGGGTGAGCCCGCCTTCGTGCCAGCGACGGCGGAGATAGGGATGGCGCAGATACACGCACCGACCGAGCGCGGACGCGCGCAGGTTGAAGTCGACGTCAGCCGCGTGCTCGAACGACGGGTCGTAGCCGCCGATCGCCGCGAACACCGACCGGCGGAACATCACCGCCGACGTCTCGCCGTACGCGTTCCCGTTGCGCAACGAGAGGCGCACCAGCTCCTCGTGATCGAGGACGTAGCGGGCGTCGCGCACGAACAGGTTGTGCCGGTGCCCGACGTTGAGCCGGCGGTCGAGCGGGCGGCTGGCCTCGTCGATGAACTGCTCGGCACCCGAGACGAGCACGACATCGGGATCGGCGTCGAGCTCGGCGGCGTACGCCGACACCATCCCGTGCCCGAGCTCGTCGTCCTGCGACACACACATCGCGAGCTCGCCGGAACCCGCGGCCACCGCGGCGTTCCAGTTGCCGACCATGCCGAGATTGCCGTCGTTGCGAGCCGAGACGAAGCGGCAGCCCGCGCCCGTCAACCGGTCGCGCAGCGGTGCCACCAACGTCTCGAACGCCGCGGCATCGAGGCCGGGTGAGGCGTCGTCGACCATCACGACCTCGAGGTCGCCATACTCCTGCGCCGCGAAGCTCTCGACCAACCGCGCGAGGTAGCGCGGGTCGGCGCGGTAGAGCGGGACGCAGAGACTGACGCGCGGCACGCGGCTGTCGGGAGGCTGCGACGCGCTCAGCGGTCGCGCCGCTTCGTCGGATCCTTCATGCGGTTGGGGTTGACGCGGTGCGCGACGTACGCGATTGCACGCGCGCAGAACAGGAGGCTGCGATACGCGCGCGTGCGCAGCCCCGCGATGCCGTCGCGCTTCTCGTGTTGGCGCCAGTACGTCGTCGTGTCGCCGCTGTAGTGACCGGCTTCCGCGGCCGTGTAGTAGTAGAGCGCGATCGAGTTGCGGTAGCGCGGGCCTGCCACCGGCTCGGTGAAGCCGTGCACCGAATCGAAATCGGTCTGGAAGATCACGCACTTGCCGTAGGTGGGAACGATGCTGCGGACCAGCTCGGTCGCGGCGGAGTCGCCGAACATCTGGAGCGAACCGCCGTCGGCGGCCGTCCAGTCGACGTTGAGGTACACGAGCGCGTTGAGCCTGCGGAACAGGCCGAGCCGCTCGTAATTGTGAAAGTCGGAGTGCGGCTTGAGCACGCCGCCGGGCCCGCTCGAGTGGAGCCCGCCACCGTTGAGGTACGGATCCGGGATCAACTTCCCGATCCCCGTGACGCGTTCCAGCTGGCGCAGGAACGACGGATCGCACATCTCACGGATGAGCCGCGCGAACTCGTCGGGGATCCGCTCGATGTCGTCGCAGATCATCTTCTCGGGCTGGTACTCGCTTCCCTCGTAGCGGTGCCATCCCGACCACTCCGGACCGGGAAACCGCAGGGCGTCGGACGGGTCGCCGACGAGGAAGTCGTCGATCACGAGATGCGGGAACGGCTCGGCCTTGGGGAACGTCGCCGCCAACCGTTCGAGCTCGGTTTCAGAGAAGGTCCGTATCTTCATGAAGTGTCGACCGTACCGCGAGCCGCCGGTCTTCAACCCACCCCGACCGTCGGCGGACTCCCCTCCACCGAGCCCAGCGAACCAAAGAAATGGGCGTCGCCGTAGGTGAAGATCCCGCCGTCGTCGGCGACGAACTCGTAGCCACGACCCGTCGGTGTCGCCTCCATGCCGACGATCGGACGGTTCAGATGGATCGCACCCGTCGAACCATAGAAGTGCGCATCGCCGAAGCCGAACACGCCACCGTCGCTCGCGACGAACCAGTAGCCCTTGCCCGACGGTGTCCGCGCCATTCCCACGATCCCCTGATTGAGGTGAATCCCGCCGGTCGACCCGAAGAAGGCCGCGTCGCCGAACGCGAACACGCCGCCGTCGCTCGCGACCAGCCAGTAGCCCTTGCCCGACGGTGTGGCGGCCATGCCGACGATGGGACGGTTCAGGTGCACCGCACCGGTCGAGCCGTAGAAGCCCGCGTCGCCATACGCGAAGACGCCGCCGTCGCTGGCGACGAACCAATAGCCCTTGCCCGACGGTGTCGCCGTCATCGCGACGATCGGTCGGTTGAGGCGGATCGCGCCGGTCGAGCCGTAGAAGTGCGCGTTCCCGAAGCTGAAGATCCCGCCGTCGCGGCCGACGAGCCAGTAGCCACCGCGGTTCGGCGTGGGCGCGAGCCCCACGATCGGTGCCGCCGGCGTCGTGTGCAGCTCGCCGTAGTTCGCGAGACCGAACGCGTGCACACCTCCGGCCCGGTCGACGAGCCAGTACCCGGGTGGCGGACCCGACGACTTGTAGTGCGCACCCAGCTCGAGCGTCGCCGCGGGCGCGGTGTACGCGACGAACGGATCAGAGGTCGGCGCGCCGTGACCGACCGTCCACGCCTCGAACGTGTTCGTCGCGCCTCCGGCCGCGAAGGTCTTGGGCGCAACTGCTTCGCGCGCGCTGCCGACGATGGTCGAGAACGTGTACGGAGTTGTTCGCGCGACGCCATCGACCACGACGGGAGCACCGGACGGTGCCGACCCGATCGTGACCGCGACCGTTTGCGGCAGCACCGTCGCGACGACGGTGGTCGAGAGACCCGCCGAATCGGTGGCCGTCGTGGTGACGCGGTAGAACGCGAGCACGAACCCGTTGTCGGCGGCGACGAACGAACCCGTCAAGCCCGTGAAGTCGGTGACCGGGAACACGTGGCCGCCGGTCCAGTACGTCACGGCGGTCGAGACGCTGTCGCCGCTGAGGTTGCCGTCCTGCGCATCGGTCGCACTGATCGCGACCGGCACCGTGGTGCCGATCCTGAACCGCAGGCTGGCCGTCGGTTGCGTCAGGGTGACGACCGGAGGCCGCAGGCCCACATCGATCTGGAGGTGCGGTGCCGCTCTCGACGCGCCGTGGCTGTCGGTGACGGTGAGCACCGCGTTGTAGACACCGGTCGTGTACGTGTGGGCCGGGTTCGCGGCCGTGCTCACGGCGCCGCCGTCGCCGAAGTTCCACGAATACGTGATCGGGTCGCCGTCGGGGTCGGACGATCCCGCGCTCGAGAAGTGCACGGTCAGCGACGATCCGGTCGTGCTCAGGTGGTCGGCGCTCGCGTGCGCGACGGGTGGGTTGTTCGCCCCGTTCGCAACGATCTCGTCGAGCTCGCCGGAGCCGAACGCGAGGAACGCGACGTTGCCGTCAGGCGCGATCTGCATGTCGACGGGGTTGCCCCACGTGCCCGCGGTCCCGAAGTCGGTGGCCACACCGGTGGAGAGATTGACCGTCTGGATGCGCGACCGCGCGTAGTCGCCGATGAACACCTTCCCGACGTACGCCGACGGGTAGTTCGAGGTCCCCATGTAGCGCGGGCCGCCGACGATCGCGGAACCGTCGTCGCCGCCCGGGTCGCTGTGGAGATACCCGTACAGCGGGGCCAACGCACCCGGCCCGGTGCCGCCCTGCGCAGGTGTGTAGAGCGCGTGGCACGTGGCGGCGGTGGACGGCGCCGCGGCGTAGTCGTCCTGGACGAGTGAGACGCCGTCACCGCCCTCGTAGCAGGGCCAGCCCGCGTTGCGGGCCACGACGGGGTTGGCGGTCGTCAACGGGAACACCTGGAACATCTCCCACGTGTTCCAACCGACGTCGCCGACGTACAACGTGCCGGTCGTCGGGTCGACGGTGAACCGGAACGGGTTGCGGAAGCCCCACGCGAACACGCGTGAGCGCACCGATCCCGGCGTCGCCGCGTTGTAGAACGGGTTCGACGCGACCCCGTTGCCCGTCGTCGCGTTGATGCGCAGGATCTTGCAGTTCAACTGATCGAGATCCTGGGCGGTGATCGCCTGGCCGGTGCCCACGCCGTTGCCGTTGCCGTCACCGAGACCGACGAACAACGACCCGTCGATCCCGAACCGCAGCCCCGCAACCGAGTGCAACGTGGCAAACGAGTTGAACCCCGTCATCAACGTCACCCGGCTCGCCGGATCCGCGACATCGGGCTGCCCCGCCACGTTGGTGAGGCTGATCAGCTGACCACCCGCGGGCTCGGGCGAATCGGGATTCCCCGGGTCGAGCTCCTGCGTGAAGAGCAGATACACCCGACCGTTCGACGCGAAGCTCGGATCCAGCGCCAGACCAATCAACCCACGCGACTGATAGCTGTTCACCTCGTTCCGCAGATCCACATACGTGTGCTGCACACCGTGATCCCACACATTCAGCACACCCGTCTTCCGGGCTACGAAGACCCGGCCATCGGGCGCATACGCAAACGAGGTCGGGTTCCCACCCGGACCCGAATCCAGGTTCGACAACACCGTCGACACACTGAACCCCGCCGGCGGCGTCGCCGCGGCGGCACCCGGATGCGCGGCAGCCGCCGGAGCGGCCGCGGGCCGTGCGCCCGCACTCGGCGCGGCGGCCCAGGCCGCGCCCAGCGCCAGCGCGACGATCGGAACGAGTAGGCGCCGTGAGAGGGGCCCGCGACGCGATCCACCGTTGATCGACACGCTGCCACCTCCCAGATTGCACGCGTATCCCACACGGTGTGCCCGGCGGCTGAGCCGGTAAAACCGCGAAGCGTGATCGTATCGCCACGACCGTGCCGTTCCCAGTCGGGCACGAAGCCGGACGGGTCAGCGCCAGGGAAGTTCGATGCCGCGCCGGTTCGCGAGCTCGGCCTCGTCGCTCGCGAAATGCTCGCGGAGGCGGCGCTCGGTCTCCGCACTCCAACGGGGCGCGGCGACCGCGCCAGCGTCGGCGCCTCCGTTCGGGTCGCGCCGGACGTTCCAGTGGTCGAAACGGATGAACAGGCGGCTGCGCGTGCCCTGCGGCACGCGCTTCCACAACCATCCGACCGGCGACCGCCGGAGCCGCCGCTGCACGTTCGGGAACCGCCGTCGCGAGCCGCCGACGTGGAAGCGCTCCCCCAACCCCTCGGGCAGGACGACCGCGACACCGAGGAACTCCAGGATCGACGTGATCACGTGCGCGGGATCGCGCTCGAGGTCGCTCGTGTAGGTGATCAGCAGTTGATCGGGCTCGAAGCGCTCGAGGTAGGCGCCCAGCACGCGGCCGTATTCGCCCCACGCGACGTAGGTCTCACCGAGGGCCGTCGACGTGCGCGCCGTGGCAAGGGCCTCGGGACCGGAGAGCATCGCCGCGATCGCGTCGTCAAACGAACGCGTCTCCTGGCCCCGTCGCACGGCCATGCGGTAGTGCGAGTACGCCCGCTCGACAGGATCGCGCAGGACGGCAACGAGTCGGCACGCGGGAAACGCGTCGGCAAGCCGCGGCGCACACCCCGCGATGCACATGTACTGAGGCGTCACCGTGCCGACGAGGCGCCCTTCGGGAAGCGGTTGCGGGAAGTAGGTCGAGAACAGACGCTCGACACCCTGCGAATAGAGCTCCGGGCGGTTGAAGAACGGCGCTTCCTTGTCGGCCGGAAGGCAGAGTGCGGGGTGGCCGCGCAGGTGCTCGAAGAGCGTCGTCGTTCCACCCTTCTGCGCGCCGATGACGACGAAATCGAGTACCGGCGAGCGCAGTCCCATTGGGCGCGCGATCGTACCGGTGCGGGAAAGCGCGCTCGACCGGGCCTCGTAGGATTGGGCCATGGCGGCCCCGATCGTGATCATCGGTATGTCGCGGTCGGGAACCACCTTTGTCGCCCGCCTCCTCGAGGCCCAGCCCGGTGCCCATCTCGAGACCGAGCCCCACATGCTCTGGAAGGCCGGCAGCTTCGCCCACCTCGCGGACGACGTCGTCGAGGACGACGCGCGGGCTGCCGCCTTCATCCGCGACACGCTGCTGCGCGGCGTCGGCGACGGCACGCTCGTCGAGAAGTCACCGGTGAACTGCCTCCGGCCCGACCTCGTCCACCGCGTCTTCCCCGACGCCCGCATTGTCTACGTCGAGCGCGACGCGCAGCGCTGCATCGACTCCAACTACCGCCGCACGCTGAAGCAGGAGTCGCTCAAGCCCTCGATCGTGGTCCGCAAGTACCTGGCTCCCAAGCGCGGCGCACCGAAGTCCGGCGCGGCCGAGGACGGTGGACGCGACTTCGGCGCCCATCTCGACGCCACCGGCGGCCGGCCGCTCCACACCCAGATCCGCCCGCGCGACTGGCTGCCGTTCACGATCTACACGCTGCGCCTGATGTGGCTGCGGCAGCGGCGCGGTGCCCTGCCGTTCGGCCCGAAGACGGAGGGCTTCGCCGAGACCGTGCAGGCCCGCGGGCCGCTCGCCTACCACGTCGAGGTGTACCGGATCGCGAAGGACCGCAAGGCGCGTTTCGAGGCGCTCTACGGCGACCGCCTCGCCACCTTCCGACTCGAGCACCTGCAGTCGAGCCCGGGCGAGATCGAGCGCCTCTATGCCTTCTGTGGGTTCCCGGTCGACCGATCAAGGATCGAGGAGACCGTCAGGGGCTTCGACCGGACGCTGGTCGAACGCGCCTCGCAGTCGGGGCCTGACGACGAGGAGATCGACCGGCTGATGAAAGCTCAGGGACTCGCGTGACTCTACCGATCGATCCCGGCGAGGCCGTCGTCGTCGTCGGCGCGCTCGCGACCAAGCCGCCCGACCGCAACCTGCGACGCGACGAGATCCACCCGGTCCAGGTGTTCACCGCCGACGGCGTCGAGCCGGTGCCGGCACTCGACTGCGGCGAGTTCGGTATGAGCTCGCTCGTGATCCGCGCCGCGGCCGGTGTCGTGTACGGATCGTCGGGGAACGACTTCTTCCGACTCGATCTCACCGACGGCAGCGTCACCGATCTCGGCGTCGACCTGAAGGACAGCCACGAGGTCACGGAGATCGACGGCGAGCTCTGGATCGCGAACACCGGCCGCGACGAAGCGATCGCGTTCGACCTCGCGACCGAGAAGGTCTCGCGTCGCGTCGCCGTGCGATCCGCGCGCGGGAGCACGTCCGAGACTTCCGCTCGTAACACCCCCGACGTCACTCCCGACGCGACCGGCGGCGAGACCGTCGACAAGTTCCACGCCAACCAGATCGTGCGCGGCCTCGACGGGCGGATGTACGTGCTCGTCCACCACGTCGACGGCAAGCAGATCGTCAAGTACGTCGCGCAGCGGCTCGTGAAGATGCAGGGCAACGGCGGCGTGATCGAGCTCGAGACCGGCCGCCCGGTGCCGCTCGCGTTGAGCGGTCCGCACAGCATCCAGATCGTCGGCCCCGACGAGCAGTGGATCTGCGACAGCCGTGCCGGTGTGCTGCGGGTCTACGACCGGGAGTGGCGCGAGCTTGCGCAGGTTCCCTGCGCGGGCTGGGGCCGCGGCGTCTCCGTCTCGACCGCGACCGGCCGCGTCTATGTCGGGATCTCGTCGATCCGCAAGCGCTACCTGCAGGTGATCCCGACCTCGCAGCACTCGCAGAACATGCTGCAGGTGTTCGACGTCGCCGGCCGCACCCTCATCGGCGAGACGGTCGTGCCCCACATCGAGACGATCAACAACGTCTACGTCGTCAGCCGCGAGACCGCGGAGCGCCTGGTGCGGCTCTCGGCGCGCCGAGGGCCCGACCTCACGGCCGGGCCCTCGGGCTCACGCTGATCTGATGTTGCGTTACATCATGCCGATCATCGGGCGGAACAGCTTGATGCCCGACATGTCGCCACGCGGCGTCGCGCGTGGTGCACTCGGCCCGAAGTTGAACAGGATCCCGGCCGAGTCGACGAAGTAGTAGCCCTGCCCGTCGGACGCGAGACGGGCGCCGACGATCGGGTTCGTCCGCACGGAGCCGCCGGCGGAACCGAAGAACGGCTCGTGGACACCGGGGTGCTGGAAGGTGAACATGCCGCCGTCGGCCGCGTACATGTAGTACCCGAGTCCGTCGACCGACGCGAACATCCCGATGACCGGGCTCACGAGCTTGAGGTTGCCGGTGGAGCCGAAGAACGGGGCGTCGCCGAACGCGAACACACCACCGTCGGCGGCCACGAGCCAGTAGCCCCTGCCGCTCGGCGTCACCGCCATCGCAACGATGGGCTTGTTCAGGTGGAGGTACGTGAGGTCGGCGTGTCCCGCAGAGTTGTTCCAGCGTGACGCGTCGCCGAACGCGTCGACCTGACCGTTCGCGAGTGCCAGGTAGTAACCCGCACCCGTCGGCGTCGCCGCCATCGCCACGACCGGAGCCTGCAGCGACTTGCCGCCGTCGGAGCCGTAGAAGCCGGCGTCACCGAAGCTGAAGATGCCGCCGTCGCTGGCGACGAACCAGTATCCGCTGTTCCCACAGGTGTTGACGCCGGCGACGACCGGCTTGTTGAGCACCCGACCACCGGTCGAGCCGAAGAACTGCTGGCCGCCGAAGTCGAAGACACCGCCGTCGGCCGCGAGCATCCGGTAGCCCTTGAGCGCGGTGGTGGCACTCGTCGTGCCCTTCGTGATCACGCGCACTTCGTCGACCGCGCTCGACGTCTTGAACGAGATCGACAGGGTGCGGCGGTTGATGATGCGGACGTTGTCGCCGTTCCCGCTGTCAGCGAGCTCGAGACCCGACGTCGCGAGCGGGTACGCAGTGCCGGAGTTGCGCAGGTAGGTGACGGATTGAGACTCGGTCAGCGTTCCCGAGAGCAGCTGCACGCCGACGATGTCGCTCGTGAAGCCGATCGTCGCGGCGCGGTGCTCACGCACGAGCGGGTTGTTTCCCGGCGCGTCGGAGTGCAGGAGGTAGCTGTTGATCACGGTGCCGTGCACGATGATCGGCCGGGGGCTGGGGAGACTGGCCGCCGTGTTGTAGAGGCCGATTGCCGACACATCGACCGGGACCGACGCACCGAGCGTGCGATCAGCCTGCTCGCGGAAGACCTCGAGGGTGTTGCTCTCGGACTGCCCCTGCCGGATGTTCGGCGGGAGCGCGCGGACGCTGGCGCCGCCACAAATGCCGTTGATCCCCACCGTGACCGGGAGGGTGGCCGCCGGCGTCACGGCCGCCGCCTTGGTCGACGAGGCGCCACCGGGCGCTGCACTGAGCGCGAGCGACGCGCCGGTTGCGAGGGCGACAGCCCCGAGACAAGCGGTCGCGCGTCGGATACGAAACAACATAAGCGTGGTCCTCTCGAGTGTGCGCGCCGAGCCGGGCCGGCTCAGCTGGCGGATCGCACGAGCGATTCGTACTGCTGGAGCGACACCTTGGGCTGGCCGTCCTTGGCGTAGAGCCCGAAGAAATTGCCGTGGTCGCTGGTATCGGTGCCTTTGTCACGATAGTCGAACCAACACAGCGGACCGGCCCATGAGTAGCCGGCCCACAGCCGGTAGGCGTCGTACATGATCGCCGCCTGCCGCTGCTGGGAGACCGATTGAGGACCCCCGGTGGGCGCTCCGTACTCGGTGACCCAGATCTGCTTGTCGGCGTCGCCATTGGCCACCATCACCTCCCGGGCGTGGAGCATCCGGCTCCAGCTCCGGGCCCCGCTGTCGTCGGACGGGAGCAGCGGGTAGGTGTACGGGTGGTAGCTGACGCCGTCGAAATACGGCTGGGCGCCGCCCTTGTAGAGGTCCGCGAGGTACTCGTCGCCGCCCACGACGCCGTTCGCGGTCGTCCCTCCGAGCCCTCCCGTCAGGACCTTCGTGTCCGGGTCGGCCGCCTTGATCAGCGGATACGAGAGCTTGAGCACCTGCACGTAGAGCTTGGGATCGGGGGTCGCGAACGACTTCACGTGGTTCGGCTCGTTCCCGAGCTCGTAGGCCGCGACCCTGCCCTTGTAGCGGGCGGCGATCTTGCCGGTGAACGTCGCGTAGGTCTGCAGGTCGGGAGGGAACTGCACATTCGTGGTGGCATCGGGGCTCCGGGCCCACGACGGCGTTCCGGTGATGTCGAGGATCAGACTCAGATGGTCCTTCGTCGCGTCGTCGACGATGCGATCGACCTTGGTCCAGTTGTCCTGGTCGGCGCGCTTGGGCTCGATCAGGTCCCAACGCACCCCGGCGCGCACCCAGTGCGTCGGCAGCGCCGCGTATCCCGCCATGTCCGCATCGATGTTGTCGACGCTCTCCCTGAAGAGCTGCACTCCTGGTGAGATGCCGAACTTGTCGGCGGTGAGCCCCGAGATCGGTGCCGTGTTGATCGAGCCGGTCGGGCCCGCGGATCCGCCCGGCCCGGTCGTCCCGTTCGGCGGCTGGACCGTCCCGTGCTGCTTGCCGTGGTGCGTTGCGACTACCGCGATCGCGGCCGCCGCAACCACGAGCACGACCGCCAGCACGAGGGCGACGGCGCGACGGCTTCGGGGCATGGGCGGGGGGCTGCTTTCCGGCGGGGACCCCAAACAGTAGGCCCACCGGGCCCGAACCGGACTTCACCCGTCGGCGGGCTGTCGAAGCCGGCCCAGGGACCGATATTCTCAAGGAGAAGGCTTCCCCATGGAGCCCGGATCCGGGGCCTCGCGGGACCCGGTAACCTGATGCCACTTAGCGTCATTGGGCGGTAACTGAACGTGAATACGCAGATCTCCCATCTCGACGCGCTCGAGGCCGAGTCGATCCACATCTTCCGTGAGGTCGCGGCCGAGTTCGAGAAGCCCGTGCTGCTCTTCTCCGGCGGCAAGGACTCGATCGTGATGCTCCGCCTCGCCGAGAAGGCGTTCTGGCCGGCCCGCATCCCGTTCGCGGTGATGCACGTCGACACCGGGCACAACTTCCCCGAGGTGCTCGAGTTCCGCGACCGCCGGGTCGCCGAGCTCGGTGTGCAGCTCGTCGTCGCGTCGGTCCAGGAATCGATCGACGAGGGCCGGGTCGTCGAAGAGCGCGGACCGCGTGCGAGCCGCAACCGGCTCCAGACCACGACGCTGCTCGACGGGATCACCCGCAACCAGTTCGACGCGGTGTTCGGCGGTGGGCGACGAGACGAAGAGAAGGCGCGCGCCAAGGAGCGCGTCTACTCGTTCCGTGACGAGTTCGGTCAGTGGGACCCGAAGAACCAGCGCCCCGAGCTGTGGAACCTCTACAACGGCCGGCACCGCAAGGGCGAGCACATCCGCATCTTCCCCATCTCGAACTGGACCGAGCTCGACATCTGGCAGTACATCGACGAGCAGGACATCGAGGTGCCGTCGATCTACTTCGCGCACCACCGCGACGTGTTCCGCCGCGACGGCATGCTGCTCGCCGTCTCCGACTTCGTCACGCTGCTTCCCGACGAAGAGGCCGAGACGATGCTCGTGCGCTACCGCACCGTGGGCGACGCGAGCTGCACCGGCGCGGTCGAATCGTCGGCGTCCACGGTCCACGACATCATCCTCGAGGTTGCGGCGTCCCGCATCACCGAGCGGGGCGCGACGCGCGCCGACGACCGCTTCACGGAGGCCGCCATGGAAGACCGCAAGCGCGAGGGGTATTTCTGATGGAAATGCTGCGGTTCGCAACCGCGGGATCCGTCGACGACGGCAAGAGCACGCTGATCGGACGCCTCCTGCTCGAAACGAAGCAGATCTTCGAGGACCAGCTCGAAGCGGTCGAGCGCACGAGTCGCGACCGCGGTTTCGACTACACCAACCTCGCCCTGCTCACCGACGGCCTGCGGGCCGAGCGCGAGCAGGGCATCACGATCGACGTCGCGTACCGCTACTTCGCGACACCGCGGCGCAAGTTCATCATCGCCGACACTCCCGGCCACGTGCAGTACACGCGCAACATGGTGACCGGCGCGTCGACCGCGGACCTCGCGCTCGTGCTCATCGACGCGCGCAAGGGCGTGCTCGAGCAGTCGCGTCGTCACTCGGTGATCGCGTCGCTGCTCCAGGTTCGCCACCTCGTGCTCTGCGTCAACAAGATGGACCTCGTCGACTACGACGAAGACCGGTTCGAAGAGATCTGCGCCGAGTTCACGGAGTTCGCGGGGAAGCTCGAGATCGACGACCTCACGTTCATCCCGATCTCCGCGCTGCACGGCGACAACGTCGTCACGCACTCGCACAACACGCCGTGGTACGGCGGGCCCACCCTGCTGCACCACCTCGAGCATCTCTACATCGGTTCGGATCGCAACCTGATCGACGCGCGCTTTCCGGTGCAGTTCGTCATCCGGCCGATGTCGCACGATCACCACGACTACCGCGGCTACGCGGGCCAGGTCGCGAGCGGCATCTTCCGCGCCGGCGACGAGGTCATGGTACTCCCGACCGGTTTCCGGACCGTCGTCGAGGGGATCGACGCCTTCGGCGGCCCGATCCAGGATGCGTTCCCGCCGATGTCGGTGAGCATCCGCCTCGCCGACGACCTCGATGTCAGCCGCGGCGACATGATCTGCCGGCCGCACAACATGCCGACCTCGACGCAGGACATCGACGCGATGGTGTGCTGGTTCCACGAGCGACCGCTGCGCGAAGGCGCGACGTACTCGATCAAGCACACGACGCGCGTCGCGCGCTGCCGCGTGCAGGGCCTCCAGTACCGGCTCGACGTCAACTCGCTGCACCGCGACGAGCAGCCCGGGGCGATCGCCATGAACGAGATGGGCCGGATCAGCCTGAGAACCACGGTTCCGCTGTTCGTCGACGAATACCGCCGGAACCGCATCACGGGGAGCTTCATCCTGGTGGATGAAGGCACCGATGAGACCGTCGGTGCCGGGATGATCCTGGGCGAGTCGACCTAGGCAGAAACCTCGTTCTGCGGCCCCCCGTGCCGAAGCAGGATGCAGGGGTTCCCCCCAAATCTTCACGGCTCGGCAACATTTTCGACGGCGCCGCGCGAAATGATGCTTCCGCCACTGGTAGTGGCGGCGATGGAAGGGCACAATGGGCAGCACCACCGCGGCGGGCAGTGAACGTGGGGATCTTCTCGGACAGGCTTGCGGAGGCCTCGGACGAGCGCTGAAGGGACAGGACGTAGCCGTCGGGGACGTTGAGAGGCACGGGGGCGGCAGGATGATGCAAGGACGGGCCGGGCGGCCCCGGGCCATGGCGGGCGTACCGCGATGGGCCGGAGAGGAACACGATGGTGACGGTCGCGACGCGGCCGCATTCGTCGCGCCCGCCCTCGCCCTCGCCGTCGCCGTCGCCCTCGCCCCACCCGAGACGGGGCTGCCGGTGTGAGCACCTCTCCCCTCGTCAACCCGAACGAATCCGGCGGGCGCGCCAACCTCCAGGTCGTCGGGGGCGCAGGGCCGACCGGTTCGCGTTGGCTGCGCCGCATGCTCCTCGTTCTCGACCTCGCGTCGGTCGCGATTGCGTGGGGTGTCGTGCTGGCAATCCCCGGCCGCTTCGGTGGCGCCTTCGCCGGCAGGCCCGGACGCCTGCTCATCGCGGAAGCCGCGATCGTCATGGCATCCATCGCCGCGATCGCATCACAGCGGCTCTACCTCGCACGCGTCTCCGGGGTGCGCTCCGTCGAGATCGCCAGGCTCGCCCGGGCCGCCACGCTGTCGGCCGTCTCGGCGTTCGTCGTCAGCAACCTGATCAACGCCGGCATCTCGGGCTGGCGCGCCGCGGCCGGCGGCGCGCTGTCGTTCGTGCTGCTCGCCTGGTTCCGGGCGCTGTACACGACCTGGCTCAAATGGGCACGCGCCCAGGGCCGCTACTGCCGCCCGGTGCTCATCGTCGGTTCGAACGAACAAGCCCACGAGCTCTACCGACTGCTCGACAACCACCCCGAGATCGGTTTCCGGGTCGTCGGGGTCGTCGGCCACGCGCCCGACGTCGCTCACTGGCCCGAGCCGGTCCGCTACCTCGGCACCCTCGCCGACAGCCTGAGCGCCGCGTCGGCCAGCGGAGTCACCGGGGTGATGGTGGCGGGCAGCGCGGTCCCCCGCGACGAGCTCGACGGCCTCACCCGCGGGCTCCTGCGGGGCGGCATGCACGTGCACCTGCATCTCTCCAGTGGCCTCGAAGGCATCTCGAGTCGCCGGCTGCGCCCGCTCCCCCTCGCCTACGAGCCGCTCTTCTATCTCGAGCCGCTGCAGCTCTCGAACTGGCAGCTCACGCTCAAGCGTGCGCTCGACGTCACGCTCGCGGCAGCGCTGCTGGTTGCGACGGCGCCGGTGCTCGCAGTCTCCGCCCTGCTCATCCGGCTCGAGGACCGCGGCGCGGTCCTGTTCCGCCAGAAGCGGGTCGGCCGCCACGGCGAGATCTTCACGATGCTGAAGCTGCGCACGATGATCCCCGACGCCGAGAAGGCCCAAGAGGTGCTGCTCACCTCCAACGAGCGCATCGGGCCGCTCTTCAAGCTCCAAAGGGACCCGCGCCGCACACGGATCGGGCGCCTCCTCGAAGCCGCCAGCATCGACGAGCTGCCGAACCTCTTCAACGTGCTCCGGGGCGAGATGAGCCTCGTCGGCCCACGGCCGGCACTGCCGTCGGAGGTTGCGGAGTTCGACGAGGACCTCCTGGCCCGCCAATCCGTCCCGCCGGGCATCACCGGGCTGTGGCAGGTCGAGGCCAGGGACAACCCGTCGTTCTACGCGTACAAGCGCCTCGACATCTTCTACGTCGAGAACTGGTCGCTCACCCTCGACGTTGCGATCATCGTGGCGACGATCAAGCACGTGATGTTCCGCGTGGTGAAGAAGCGGATGATGGCGCAGGGGCAGCTCCACACCCCCTCGACCTCGACCCCCGCCGCTCCTGCCTCACTGCCCGCTGACTGACCTTTCTGGTCGCGTTCGCTTCTTCTGTGTGAGGCGTCGGCAGAGCGTGGCGAAGTCCGCGCGCGAACCCTCCATGACGCGCAATGGGAGTGAGCGAGGTCGCTCGCTCGCTCGCTGCGCTCGCCGCTGTCGCGCTTAACCCTCCGCCTTCTTGCGGACGAGCTCGATGCGGTGCTCGTCGTCGTTGGCATCGACGCCTTGATCCGCGATCATCTCGGCGCGGGTCGCGGCGACGATCGCTTCGGCTTCGGGATCGGCGGCCGCGATCCGGGCCTCGATGCCTTCGGCGAGGATGCGCTCGGCCTCTTCCACCAGCGCGGAGACCATCTCGGCCTCGGGCACGACGCGCACCACGTGACCGCGCACGAACAGGTGGCCCTTGCCCCGCCCGGCCGCGATGCCGAGGTCGGCCTCGCGTGCCTCGCCGGGACCGTTGACCACGCAGCCCATGACCGCGACCTGCAGCGGGATATTGCGCGACTCGAGCGCAGCCTGGGCCTCGGAAGCGACACGGATCACGTCGACCTCGGCGCGTCCGCACGACGGGCAGGCAATGAGGTCGAGGCCCTTGCGTTCCCTGAGTCCGAGCGCCTCGAGCAGCTGCCTGCCGGCGCGGGCTTCCTCGACCGGCTCGGCGGTGAGTGAGTAGCGGATGGTGTCGCCGATGCCCTCGGCCAGCAAGGTGGCGATGCCGGCCGTCGACTTGATCAACCCGGCCGGGGGCGGACCCGCTTCGGTGACCCCGAGATGCAGGGGCCGGTCGGTCGTCTCCGACAACAGCCGGTAGGAATCGATCATCAGCGCGACGTTCGACGCCTTCACCGAGATCTTGACGTCGTCGAACCCGACTTCCTCGAAGAGTGCGAGCTCGTGCATCGCGGAGGCGACGAGCGCCTCGGGCGTGATGCCGCCGTGCGCGTCGGCCATCGCGGGATCGAGGGATCCGGCATTCACGCCGATGCGGATCGGCAGCTTGCGATCGCGCGCCTCGCTCGCGACGAGCCGGATGTGGTCGGCCTTGCGGATGTTGCCGGGGTTCAGGCGCAAGCCCTGCACGCCCGCTTCCATGGCCGCGAGCGCGAGCCGGTACTGGAAGTGGATGTCGGCGATGATCGGCACCGGCGAACGGGGGACGATCCGCGCGAGGCCCTCGGCCGCGGCCTCCTCGTTGCAGGTGCAACGCACGATGTCGGCACCGGCTCCGGCGAGCGCGTAGATCTGGGCCAGGGTGCCGTCGACGTCGGCCGTCTTCGTGGTGGTCATCGACTGCACGCTCACCCGGGCGTCGCCACCGACGGCCACGTCGCCGACCATCACCTGGCGGGTTGCTCGTCGTTCGCGCACGTGTGCTCCTCGGTCAGGCCGAGCCTACGACCGTGTTCCCGCTAGAACGGATTCGCGATCGGATGGCTCACGTCGAGGAACAGGGTCGACAGGAAGAGGAAGCCGAGGACCGCCAGCACCAGCAGCGTGAGGGGCATGAGCTTCGCGACGTCGACCTGCACGCGGCGGCGGCGCACCCCCGACGCGATCCATTCATAGATCGCGATCGCGGCATGGCCGCCGTCGAACGGAAGGAGCGGCACGAGGTTGAAGATGCCGATGAACACGTTGATCAGGATCAGCAGCAGCAGGGTCTGCACCCAGCCCGCAGCGACGGCCTGGCTCGCAAGCCGGCCGAAGCCCACGACCGAGACGGGCCGATCCTGCGTGGCCTGCTTGGTGGGCTTCTTCGAGAAGTTGTCGAGATACGACTTCACGCCCGCGGGCGAGAAGATGTGGCCGAGCGCGCCGATCGACGTGCCGCCGAGCTGCACCTCGCGCACCGGCGCCAGCGCGATCGACTTGAGGAAGCCCGGGCGCTTCGTCTCGCCCTGCGGCAGGATGCCCGCGTAGCCGAGCTTCGCCGTGTCGTCGGGCCGGTGGCTTGCGAGCTTCACCTCGAGGGTGACACGCGTCGGCACCTTGTGGACGACGCGGCTGACGACGATCGGAACCGTCTGGCCCGGGCGCTTCTCGATCAATCCGACGGCTTCGTGCCAGGTCTTCACGGGAGTGCCGGCGATCGAGAGCACGGTGTCGTTCGGGTGCATCAGCGCCTTGCTCGCCGGACCCGAGACCGAGTCGACGACCTTGGTGGCGCGCGCGTTGGTGAAGAAGTCGCCCGCGCCGAAGAGCACGATGAAGATGAGCAGCAGCGCGATGAGGAAGTGCATCGTCGAGCCTGCGAGCGCGACCTCGAGCTTGGGCAGGAAGCGCTTCGACCGGTACGCGCGCGGCTCGTCCTCCGGATCGACGTCTTCGAGGTTCGTCATCCCGATGATCCGGCAGTACCCGCCGACCGGGAAGGCCTTCAATCCGTATTCGGTCTCGCCCCTCTGGAACGACCACACGCGCGGACCGAACCCGACGAAGAACTCGGTGACCTTCATGCCCGCCCGCTTGGCGGTGATGAAGTGACCGAACTCGTGCAGCATGATCATCACGAAGAACGAGAAGATCACCGCGATGGTGCCGAAGAGGTTGGGCTGTGCGACTGCGAGCACGACGGCCGCCGCGACCGCGAGCACGACGTAGGTGATCGCGCGGCGGGGGTCGACCTGGACTTGTTCGAGCGGATCCTTCACGCCGCGCTCCTCTGTGCGATGACCTCTCGGGCCCGCTCGCGAGCGCGACGATCCGCCTCGAGCACGTCGGCTACCTCATCGGCAGCGCCGGTGCCATCGTGAAGGACCTCGGCCACGACCTCGTCGATCCCCGTCCACGGGAGGCGGCGGTCGAGGAACGCCTCCACGGCCACCTCGTTGGCCCCGCTCAGGACCGCGGGCGCCGCGCCCCCGGCCCGGCCGGCGGCGAACGCGAGGTCGAGGGCCCGGAAGGTCGCCCGGTCGGGGACCTCGAAGTCGAACGAGCCCACCGTGGCCCAGTCGATCGGTCCGAACGCCTGGTCGAGACGGTACGGCGCGCCGAGCGCGAGCCCGATGGGGAGCCGCATGTCGGGCATCGAGAGCTGTGCGATCGTCGCGCCGTCGCAGAACTCGACCATCGAATGGATCACCGACTGCGGATGCACGACGACGTCGATGTGATCGAAGTCGATGCCGAACAGCTCGTGGGCCTCGATGACCTCGAGGCCCTTGTTCATGAGCGTGGAGCTGTCGATCGTGATCTTCGCTCCCATCGACCACGTCGGGTGCGCGAGCGCCTGATCGACCGTGACCGACGCGAGCTCCGCCCTCGACCGGCCGCGGAACGGGCCGCCGCTCGCGGTGACGACGAGCCGGCTGACCTCCGACGGGCGTCCGGCGCGCAGGCACTGGTAGAGCGCCGAGTGCTCGGAGTCGACCGGCACGATCTCGCCGCCGCCCTGGGCGCGCACCTTCGCGACGACCGGGCCGCCCGCGATGAGGCTCTCCTTGTTGGCGAGCGCGAGGCGCTTGCCGTGCCGCAGGGCGCTGAGGGTGGCGGGCAATCCCGCGAAGCCGACCACCGCGTTCAGCACGACGTCGGCGTCGGGGTGGGCCGCGAGCTCCTCGAGCGGTTCGGCGTCGTCGCCGCAGAGCCGCGCGACGTCGGGCCCGAGTCCGAACTCGGCGGCCTGCGCGGCCAGCGCGTCCGCGTTGCGGCCTGCCGCCACGGCGACGAGGTGATAGTCGTCGCGGTGGCTGCGCAGGACGTCGAGCGCCTGCGTGCCGATCGAGCCCGTCGACCCCAGAATCACCACACCGGTGCTCATGCGGCTCCGACCTTCAGCATGCCACCGCTTCCGGTCTGCGCCTCGCGAGTCACTCAACGAGCCTAGAGGGCAGGTGGGTCGTCATCGGAACGACCTCTCAGCCGTTCTCAGAAGAGCTTGAGGTGCAGTGCGAGGTAGTACGTGATCGGCAGGCAGAACAGGAGCCCGTCGAACCGGTCGAGCACGCCGCCGTGGCCGGGCAGGAACGAACCGAAGTCCTTGATGTCGAGATCGCGCTTGATCATCGACTCGCACAGGTCGCCGAGGATCGAGCCGGTTCCGACGAGGAATCCAAGCGCGAGCCCGCTCTTGTGGTCCCACGGGCCGATCTGGCCGACGATCAGGTAGCCGAGCACCACCGCGGCGGTCCACCCGACGAGCGTGCCCTCGACGGTCTTGTTCGGCGAGACGTCGGGCGCGATGCGCGAACGGCCGAACTGCGATCCGAAGAAGTAGCCGACGACGTCGTAGGAGACCGTGCAGATCGCGCATCCGAGCACGATGCCGACGCCGTGGTTCGTGTGGAGCATCAACCCCGCGAAACCACCGAGCACGCCGACGTATCCGAAGGTCAGGAGCGTGCTGGCGATGCCGCGCACCGGACGGCCGGGCGTGACCTTCCACAAGAACCAGAGCATCGAGAACACCGTGGTGAGCGCGAAGAAGACCGGGAACGCGGCCGTGCCGTCGTGTTCGGCGGCGAAGACGAGGCCGACCGATCCGAGCAGGGCGATCAACGTGGCCGGATGATGGCCGCGGAGCCGGAGACCGTTCGCGAGCTCGAGGGCGCACATGCCGATGATGACCGCGGCGAGCACGAGCGTCGAGGAGCGCCCGTAGGCGAGTGCGAGCAGCGAGATGACGACAATGGCAGCCGCGGTGAGAAACGCCAACGGCAGATCGCGCCCGCTCGACAGGGCCGCGTCGAGGTCGGGTTCGGGCTCGGCTTGTGGACGCGGTCGCGAGCCGCCGCGACGGCGGCGCGCCGCGACCTGGGCGGCGAACGCCGCGTCGTCGTCGGGCGGGGGTGCGTCGGCGAGCGCGCCGAGCCGGGTGGTCTCTTCGCCGCCGAGCTCGCCGAGCTCGTCGAAGTCGGCTTCCGACCAGTCGGAGCCCTCGGACCGGAACCGCGTGGCGCCGCCGAACGACGACCACGCCTGCAGGTCCTCGTCGTTCTCTTCCTCGCCTTCCGCGAACACCGCGGGCAGCTGGCCGGTGGCCGGCTCGGTCCAGTGCGGAAGTGGTGGCGCCTCGCTGACGTCGACCGGCACCGGCCGGACGGGGTCGTCGGGACCGCCGGCCCGCTCCACCCGCGGGAACACGGGGAGCGGGCGATCGTCGTCGAGCCGATCGTCACCGAGGTCGATCGACGGCGCGTCGCCGGCCGCGCTCGCCGACCAGGTGGCGTCGCGTCGCGACGGCAGGATGTCGTCCTCGCCGCGCGACGCGCCGCGGCCCTCGCCCTCGAGCACCGCCTGCGCCTCTTCCGCGCCGAGGATGCGGACGCCCTCGGGTTGATCTCGCTCTTCTCGGTCGGACATGGCCCTCCCCCGGCTGCGCCCTCCGAGCCAGGCTAACGGTCACCTGGCCGCGTCGGGAGCCTCGTTCACACCTCGAGCAGCTCGTGTTCCTTGTGGACGAGCATTGAGTCGATCTCCGCGATCGCAACGTGTGTGACCTTCTCGAGATCCTTCTCGATGCGGTCGAGCTCGTCGCGCGACAACTCACCGTCGCGCTCCTGCGTCTCCAACTCCTTGCGGATGTCCCTGCGCACGTTGCGGACGGCAACCTTGCTGTCCTCGGCGCGCTGCTTGACGACCTTCACGAGGTCCTTGCGCCGGTCCTGTGTGAGCTCCGGGAACGAGAGACGGATCACCGTGCCGTCGTTCGACGGGTTGACGCCCAGATCGCTGCTCTGGATGGCCTTCTCGATGCCCTTGATCGCGCCCTTGTCGTACGGCGAGATCACGAGCACGCGCGGCTCGGGCACGGAGAAGCCGGCGATCTGCTGCAGCGGCACCTCGGTGCCGTAGTAGTCGACCTTCAGCTTGTCGACCAGAGCCGGCGTGGCGCGCCCGGTGCGGACACCGGAGAACTCCTCCTGCAGGTGCAGCACCGCCTTGTGCATGCGTTCCTTGCATTCGGCGACCTTCGCGTCCATCACGCCTCCTTCGAGCTGACGAGCGTTCCGATCGGCTCGCCCATGAGCGCGCGCCGGATGTTGCCCGCCTCCATGACGTCGAAGACGATGATCGGCAACGAATTGTCCATGCAGAACGTGATCGCCGTCGAGTCCATCACCTCGAGTCGGCGGTTGAGGACCTCGAAATGCGTGATCTCGAGAAGCTTCACCGCGTCGGGGTCGAGACGCGGGTCAGCGGTGTAGACACCGTCGACTCCGGAGTGCGTGCCCTTCAGCACGGCCTCGGCACCGATCTCCGCCGCGCGCAACGCGGCGGTGGTGTCGGTCGTGAAGTACGGGTTGCCGGTGCCGGCAGCGAAGATCACGAGCCGACCTTTCTCGAGGTGACGCACGGCACGCAGCGGAATATAGGGCTCGGCCACCTGCGCCATCGAGATCGCGGTCTGCACGCGCGTCGGTTGGCCGAGCGCCTCGAGCGCGTCCTGCAACGCGAGCGCGTTGATGACGGTGGCGAGCATTCCCATGTAGTCGGCGCGGGCACGGTCCATGCCCCACTTCGCACCCGCGAGCCCGCGGAAGATGTTGCCCCCGCCGACCACGACCGCGATCTCGACGTTGAGCTCCGCGCGCGCCTTCGCGACCTCTTCGGCGATACGGCCGACGATCTCGGCGTCGATGCCGTAACCGATCGTACGGTCGGCGAACGCCTCGCCCGAGAGCTTGAGCACCACCCGGCGGTAAGTACTGCTACTCATGCGCGTGCGTTCCCTTCGCTCTCGGAGGCGAGACCGCCCGACCCGCTACTCCTCACCGATCTTGATCCGCACGAAGCGGCGCACCGTTGCATCCCCGCCGAGCGAGCTCACGAGCTGCGCGATCGTCGTCTTCTGATCGCGTACGAACGACTGCTCGAGCAGTGCGACCTGCTTGAAGAAGCCGCCGAGCTTGCCGTCGACGATCTTGCCGATGGCCTGCTCGGGCTTGCCTTCCTCGCGGGTCTGCGCCTCGAAGATGGCCCGCTCGTGCTCGACCTCGGTCGCCGGCACCTCGTCGCGCGTGACGTACCGCGGCGCGGCACTCGCGATGTGGAGCGCGAGATCGTGTGCGATCTCGGCCGCCTTCGCATCGCCGGGCTTGACGCCACCCAGCTCGACGAGCACGCCGATGACTCCGCGCTCGCTCTGGATGTGCTTGTACGCGTCGAGCACGCCGTCGTTCGACTCGTAGCGCACGACGCGGCCGAGCTCGACCTTCTCACCAATGGTGGACGAGAGACCCGACAGCTCTTCGGCAACGGTCGACGTCCCGAACTTCGCGTTCGCGAGGTCGGCGTCGCCGTCGCGCATGATGAGCGCGACGAGATCGGCGACGAGCTGCTTGAACTGCGGACCCTTCGCGACGAAGTCGGTCTCGCAGTTGAGCTCGACGACCGCGGCGACGTTGCCGTCGAGCGCGACGTCGACGGTGCCCTGGTCGGCACTCCGATCGCCGCGCTTCGTCGCGCCGGCCTTGCCCTTCTCGCGCAGCCAGTCCTTGGCCTTCGCCATGTCTCCCTCGCAGTCGAGGAGCGCGGCCTTGCAGTCCATCATTCCGGCGCCGGTCTGCTTGCGCAGCGCGGCGACGTCCAACGCCTTGACGTCAGCCATTGTCGTCACCCGCTCCGCTGACAGCGTCCGCGGCTGCCACGGGCGTCGCGTCGGCTGCCGCTGCCGCCGGAGCAGCGTCGGGGGCAGGATCCGGCGCGGTATCGGGCGCCGGCGCGGCTGCGGCGGGCTCGGCGGCGTCGTCCTCGGCCGGCGCGGCTGCGGCGGCCGCCGCGGCCTCGGCGGCGCGGGCTTCGATGCGGCGCTGCTGCTCGATCGCCGCCGCCTGCGCCTTCTTCTGCTGCTCGGCCTTCTTGCGCATCTCTTCAGGATCGAGCGGCTTCTGGTCGGCGACCTCCTCGGCGCGGGTGCCGGGACGCGCGTTCTTCTTGTTGGCGATGAAGTGGCCTTCGATCACCGCGTCGGCAATCACGCGCGACAACAGCGTCGCCGAACGGATCGCGTCGTCGTTGCCCGGGATCACGTAGTCGATGACGTCGGGGTCGCAGTTGGTGTCGACGATCGCGACGACCGGGATTCCGAGGCGGTTCGCTTCGGTGACCGCGATGTGCTCCTTCTTCGTGTCGATCACGAAGATGACGCTCGGCACGCGCTCGAGGCGCTTGATGCCGCCGAGGTTCCGCTCCAGCTTGGCGGCCTCACGCCGGACCTTCAGGCCTTCCTTCTTGATCATCTGATCGACCTCGCCAGTGTCGATGAGGCGTTGCAGCTCGCGCAGCTTGGAGACGCGGGCGTGCACCGTCTGGAAGTTGGTGAGCATCCCGCCGAGCCAGCGGAAGTTCACGTACGGCGAGCCCGAGCGTTCGGCCTGCTGTTGAACCGGCTCCTGGGCCTGCTTCTTGGTGCCGACGAAGAGCACCGTGCCGCCCTCGGCGACCGTGCTGCGCACGAACCGGTACGCGGTGTCGATGCTGTCGAGGGTCTGGTGGAGATCGAGAATGTAGATGCCGTTGCGCTCACCGAAGATGAACCGCTTCATCTTCGGGTTCCAACGGCGGGTCTGATGCCCGAAATGGACACCGGCCCCCAGCAATTGCTTCATCGTTACGACAGCTGATTTCTTCGTTTCCACGACGGCCATGGGCCGCGCCTCCCTTGGTTGATGCTTCCGCCCGCGCGGACGCCGATCCGGAAGTTCCGGGGGCGCCACCTCGGGGTCACGGGCGGGTGTCGTCGGTGGGTTTCGGTCCAACGCCCGCCGGTCGGCGGGCCAGGTTCCGAAGGCCCGGAGCTCCCGGGCCGGGTCGCAGTGTAGTCGGAGGCCCTTCGGCCCGACTCGGGCCGCGACGGCGCCGTCGCCCCATCGCCACCGCTCCGCCCGCGGCCACGACCGGGATGGTCGCCACGGCCGCCACCGCGGCAACCGGGCCCGGCGACCCGCTCGCCGGGCGCGTCCGGAACGCCGAGGCCGCCGGCGCGGCGCGTGCTGGGGCACGGCCGGGGCCCGCAACCGGAAGCGCATCGTTCCACCACGGCGGCGGAGCCAGGACGGTCCGGCCGTCGATCCGCAGCTCCGCCGCGAGCGCGGCGCGCTCGGCGAACGCATCCCCGCTCGACGAAGGATCGGACGCCGCTGCGCTCCGCGGCTCGGCGAGGTGCACGACCGCGGCCAGGTCGGGCGGCGCGAACAGGAGCATCGGGTCGACGTAGGTGTCGCCCTCCCGCACGCCGAAGTGGAGCACGCCCGCCCCGTGACCGGCACCGGTGCCGCCGCTCGTGCCGAGCACCGCGCCCCGGCGCACGGCCTGGCCCGTGACGACCGTGATCGACGCGAGGAACGAGTCGGAGGTGCGGAGGTCGCCTTGGTGCTTGGTCACGACGTGGAGCGCTGCGCCCACACGGCCCGCAAACACGACCACCCCGTCGCCGGCCGCCCGCACCGGCGTACCCGGTGACACGGCGAAGTCGACGCCCAGGTGGCCGGGACCGAACGGCGAGTCGGGCCGGTCGAACCCCCGCACGACCGGGCCGTCGACCGGCCTGATCCACGCGCCCACGCCGACGGCGGCGCCGGCCGGGTTCGCGGCGAGCCCAACGAGGGCAACCCACACGGCGAACCCCGCACGTACAACACGAAGCGACCTCGACACGCCGACCTCCCAACGGATGCGTTGCGACCGGGGAAGCGGTGGGGGAAGTGCGAGTGGCCGGAACCTAGCGCCGGGGTCGGACACTGTCGACGGCCCCAGAGTGCGCTTGGTACTGCACCTATGTCGTATGCGTCATGGATGCATTACCAGGGACGTCGAGGAAACCGCGGGCACGGCCGGCGGCGCGAGCGCGCTAGGTGACGAGACCGCGTTCCGGCGTCGGCTCGGACAGGCGCGAGCGCAGCTGGAAGATCGACTTCGTGTGGATCTGGCAGACCCGGCTCTCGGTGACGCCGAGCACGGTGCCGATCTCGGCGAGGGTCAGGCCCTCGTAGTAGTAGAGCGTGAGCACGAGGCGTTCGCGGTCGGGCATCCGGTTGATCGCGTCGGCGAGCACCTGGCGCATCTCTTCGGTCTCGAACGCGGCGACGGGATCGTTCGCGGTGTCGGCGATCGTGTCACCGAGGGTCGCGCCGGCCGGTCGATCGCTGCCGGCGGCGAGCAGCTCGTCGAGCGCGACGAGGCCGACGAAGGAGATCTGCGACATCACCGCGGCGAGCTCGTCCTCGGTCATGCCGAGCTCCGTCGCCACTTCCTTGTCCTCGGGGGTGCGCCGCAGCTCGTTCTCGAGCTTCGAGTAGGCCCGTTCTATTGAGCGGGCCTTGGCGCGCACGGATCGGGGCACCCAGTCGATCGAGCGCAGCTCGTCGATGATGGCGCCCTTGATCCGGGAGATGGCGTAGGTCTCGAACTTGAAGCCGCGGTCGGGATCGAACTTGTCGATCGCGTCGATGAGACCGAAGATCCCGTAGCTCACGAGGTCGGTCTGCTCGATGTTCTGGGGCAACCCGGCTGCGACTCGGCCCGCGACGAACTTCACCAGTGGCGAGTAGTGCAGGATGAGTCGCTCGCGTATCTCACGCGAGCCGTTGCTTTTGTAATCGGCCCAGAGCTCGCCGATGACATCGGCCGCGTCTTCCACGATGTCCTTCACGCCCGAGGGTGCGTGTGCTCGTACACCGATCTCAGTCGGTCACGAGTCACGTGAGTGTAGACCTGGGTGGTCGAAAGATCGGCGTGGCCCAGGAGCTCCTGGACGGCCCTGAGGTCGGCTCCGCCCTCCAACAGGTGCGTTGCGTATGCGTGGCGCAGGGAGTGCGGGTGCAGAACCCGGCCGTCCGGCAGGGGGTTCCGGTCGAGGATGCGCCGGGCGTCACGCGGAGTGAGCACGCGACCGAGCCGGTTCAGAAAGAGCCGATCGGGCGATTCGGGCCGGACCAACGCCGGCCGGCCCTCACGGACGTAGTCCCGCACCGCTTCGACAGCCGACTCGCCCAGTGGCAGGCGCCGGATCTTGCTGCCCTTGCCCAGGACCGTCACCGTTGCCCTGCGGAGGTCGACGTCGCCCTCGCTCAGTCCGCAGCACTCACTGATCCGCAGACCTGCGCCGTAGAGCAACTCGAGCACGGCGAGATCCCGTTTCGTGAACGCGGTCGCGGCGTCCGCGGGCGAGACGGCGTCGAGCATGGCGTTCGCCTCGTCGCTGCGGGGCACGCGGGGAAGGCGGCTGCCGCCCTTCGGGGCCCGCAGAAACCGCCCGGGATCATTGGCGATCACGCCCTGGCGACGGAGGAAGCGGGCGTAGGCCCGGACGGAGGCCGCCTTGCGGGAGATCGTGGCGCGGGCCAGACCCCTGGTCGTGAGGTAGGCGAGGTAGCGGCGCAGAACCCGGTGGTCGAGGCCCGAGGGACTCGGGCAGCCGCCGCGTTCGGCCCAGGTGACGAACTCCCGGACGTCGTGCTCGTAGGCCCGCCTGGTGTGGGAGCTGGCCCGCGTGAGCGAGAGGGTGAAGGGCTCGACCGACCAGGACATCTCCGAACCACGGTACCGCCGACGGGGCCCGACCTTCGACGACGCTCGGGCCGTCACCGTAAGCTGGCGCCGAGAAACGGGCGAGGGACACCATGCCATTTCCATTCCGACGTCGACAGAGTGGCTCGGCCACCGACCTCGTCGAGCCCGCCGAACACCCCGCCTCCGGGGGTTCTGGCCGCGGGCGCCTCGCCCAGATCGACGAGCTGACGCGGGCCAACCGGCAGCACCGTGACCCCGCCGTCGAAGGCCGGCTGGTCGCGCTCCGCAACGAGGCGTTCGGGGAGCTGGAGTTGGGTCGGGGCGCCGTGCGCCGGCCCGCGGATGGCGGTGACCTCTTCGCCGGCACCACTGGGCCGCCCGAGGTCTCGGGTCGCGACCTGACCGTCGGGCACGTCCGCAGCGGCCTCGGTCATCACGGGTCGCTCCTGGTACGCGACCTGATCGCGGCCGACGATGTGGCACGACTCGCCGCCGACATCGACCTCGCGTTCGACGCCCGGAGTGCATTCGCCGACTCGCGATCCGAATGTGCCCCCTGGTACGTGCACTTCCAGGCCGACTCGAGCCACCACATGGAAGTGGAGCGCTGGTCCGTCGAGAGCCACGACGGCGTCTTCGCGGCCGACTCGCCCCGCACCCTCTTCGATCTGATCGACGCCTACCAGTCGGCGCCGATCGGCGCGATCGCCGCGCAGTATCTCGGCGAACGACCGGCGCTCTCGGTCAAGAAGACGACCCTGCGCCGGGTCACTGCGAACACCGAGACGCAGTGGTGGCATCAGGACGGCTCGTTTCTCGGGCGCGTCGGGTCGCTCAACATCTGGCTCGCGCTCTCGCACTGCGGTGAGGATGCTCCGGGCCTCGATGTCGTCGGCCGGCGCGTCGACGACATCCTCGACACCGGGACCGAAGGTGCCGACATGAACTGGTCGATCGGACAGCCGGTCGTCGACCGGGCCGCGCAGGGCGCGATCGTGCGCCCGGTGTTCCGACCCGGCGATGCGTTGCTGTTCGACGAGTTGCTCGTCCACCGCACCGCCGTCGATCCGTCGATGACGGCCACCCGGTACGCGATCGAATCGTGGTTCTTCGCCCCGTCGTCGTTCCCCGACGGGCGCATCCCCCTGGTGTTCTAGGGCCCCGAGCTCGGGCGGAGGCCGTCGGCGAAGTCGGTCGCGATGACGCGGCAGTCGTTGACGCCGTCGGAGTCGGCAGAAGCGAGCCACCGGATCGGCGGCCCCATGATCGCCGGGTCCAGCAGGCGGGCCCGGACATCATCACCGACGTCGTCGGGGACCATGCCCGTTGCCGTCGCACCGCCGGGGGCGAGCAGGTTCACGGTGACACCGGTCCCCGCGAGATCGGCGGCCATCACGTGCGACAGCGAATCGGTCGCGGCGCGCGACGGGCCGTACGGCGCGAAGCCGGCGCGGCGCATGGTCGTCTCGCTGACCGACACGTTGACGATCTTGCCCTTCCCCGTTTCGATCATCAGCGGTACCACCGCGCGGGCGAGCAGGTAGTACCCGGTGACATTGGTTGCGAACAGATCACGGAACCGGTCGGGCTCGACGGCCCAGAACGGTTGTGGGTCCGTCATGAACCGGGCGTTGACGGTTCGCATCCCGATGCCGGCGTTGTTCACCAGCACGTCGATTCCACCCAGCGCGTCCGTCGCGGCCGCGATGCCGTCGGCGACAGAGCGTGCGTCGCGAACGTCCATGGCGATTCCAACCGCGCTACCGGCGCGTGCGCGTGTGAGATCCGCGGTGGCAGCGGCCGTGCGCGCGACGTCGCGTCCGGTCAGCACCACGTGCGCGCCACCGTCGAGCAACGCCGCGGTCATCGCGTATCCGAGCCCGCTCGTCCCACCGGAGACCAGCACGCGGACATCGGTCACGTCACTCATGCGTGCGTTCGCCCGATCGTTCACGAACGCGACCCTAAGAGTTCGAGCGCGCACTCGGTCAACCGATCGGCCCACCCGGTGACGTCCGGAGTGCCACCATGCTCGGAATCGCCCGACGGTGCAGAGGAGGAGCGGTGGTACTGCGAGTGGGCAACATCACGTTCGACTGCGACGACGTGTTGAGAGTCGCGAGCTTCTGGTCGGCCGCACTCGGACGACCGCTCGACGACAGCAGCAGCGCGTTCTTCGCCTCGATCGGTGGCGCCGACGGTGCGCGGGCCGCGCCGGCGTGGTACTTCGCCAAGGTGCCCGAGTCGAAGCAAACCAAGAACCGCGTGCACCTGGATCTGTTCGACCCCGACCCCGCTGCGGTCGACGAGCTCGTCGCCCTCGGCGCGACGGTTCAGAGCGAACACGAGGTGCCCGGTGGTAGCCACCGCTGGACCGTCATGCATGACCCGGAAGGCAACGAGTTCTGTGTCGCGGCGAAGAGCTTCACCGGCTGGGCCTGAACTCCAAACGGACTTGAGTGTCCGACCCGCCGCATAGGTTTCAACGCAACGTTCGTGGCCGCGTTCCAAAGGCCTCCCGGTGACATCACTCATCTCCTGGGAGACCGATCGTGCTCGCTTCGATCCGCAGTGCCACGTTGCTCGGCATTTCCGGGCAACCCGTTCAGGTCGAGATTCATGTCAGCAACGGGCTGCCGGGCTACTGCGTCGTCGGCCTGCCCGACGCGGCCGGGCGCGAGTCACGCGAGCGGGTGCGGGCCGCACTGCTCTCGTCCGGGCTCGAGTGGCCGCAGCGGCGTGTCACCGTCAATCTCGCGCCGGCCGCGGTCCGCAAGACCGGCTCGGGCCTCGAGTTGGCCGTCGCACTCGGGCTCCTCGTCGCCGCGGGCGACCTGCCCGACTCGGCGCTCGACGGCATCGGTGTGCTCGGCGAGCTCGGCCTCGACGGGGGCGTGCGCGCGATCCCCGGCACTCTCGCGCTCGTCGACGCGCTGCGCTGCGACGGCGTGCGCGAGGTCGTCGTGCCGCTGGCCGTCGCCGCGGAGGCCGCCCTCGTCGAAGGTGTCACCGTGCGCCCGGCCCGTTCGCTCGGCGAGCTCCGCGAGTGCCTGAAGGGCGAGCTGCCCTGGCCCGACCCACCCGATCCCCCCGATCCCGATCCGCCCGACCCCGACGAGCCCGACCTCGCGGAGGTGCGCGGCCTCGCCGGTGCGCGGCGCGCGCTCGCGGTGGCCGCGGCGGGCTCGCACCACCTCCTGCTGGTCGGCCCGCCCGGCGTCGGCAAGACGATGCTCGCCCGCCGGCTGCCGTCGATCGTGACTCCCCTCGACCCCGAGCACGCGCTCGAGGTCACCCGCATCCACTCGGTCGCCGGCCTTGCCCCTGCGGGTGTGCTCATGCACGCACGGCCGTTCCGCGCACCGCATCACAGCGCGTCGACCGCCGCGCTCATCGGCGGCGGGAGCGGCGGGCGCATCCGCCCCGGAGAGCTCACCCTCGCACATCGGGGGATTCTCTTCCTCGACGAGCTCGCCGAGTTCGGCCCGTCCGCCATCGAGTCGCTGCGCCAACCGCTCGAGGAGCGCCTCGTTCGGGTGAGCCGGAACGGCGCCACGCTCGATCTCCCCGCCGACGTGTTGCTCGTCGCGTGCTGCAACCCGTGCCCGTGTGGCATGGCCCGGCGCTACTGCCGTTGCAGCGAACCGCAACGCGCGCGCTACCGACGCCGGCTCTCCGAGCCGTTGCTCGACCGCTTCGACCTCCGGCTCGCGGTCGAGGCGCCGCGGCCGAGCGATCCGGCGGGTCCCGAGAGCGCGACGGTGCGCGCACAGGTCGCGCGCGCGGTCGCGCGTCAGGAACGCAGGTACGCCGGGCGCGGGTGGCGGCGCAACGCGCACGTCCCGGCACGCGCGCTCGAAATCGACTCGCCACTCTCGCCGTCCACCGCCGCGCTCGAGCGTGTGATCGCAACCGAGCGCGATCTCAGCGCGCGCGGCATCGTCCGCCTGCGTCGCGTCGCGCGCACGATCGCCGATCTCGACGACCGCGATGCACTCACCGACGTGGATCTGCTCGAGGCCGCCGAGCTGCGTCAGGACGTCCTGTGAACGAGACGGGCATCACCGAGTCGGTCGCCGCGGCGACGCTCGCCGGCCTTCAAGGCGCGACGCCGCACCGGCTGCACCGGTTGTTCGTGTACTTCGGTAGTCCCGCGCGGGCGCTCGAGGCCGTGCGCGCCGGGCGCGCGGCAGAAGCCATTGCGAACGATCCCCAGCGGGCCGCGATCACTCGCCGATGGCAGCGCACGGCCGATCCAGCTTCCGTCGCCGCAGTGCTCGAGCAGCGCTGCACGCGTGTCTGGGCCGCGCGTCAGCCTGGCTTCCCGTTCGACGCCGACCTTCCCGACGCGGCTGCAGTGCTCTTCGCCGAGGGCGATTGCCCCGAGGTACTCGAACGGCCGCGCGTCGCGATCGTCGGCACCCGCGCCTCGACCCCACCGGGGAACGCCGATGCGCGCGCGATCGGCCGCTACTTGGGCGAGCAGGGCATCACGATCGTGAGCGGGCTCGCCTTGGGCATCGATGCGGCCGCGCACCAGGGCGCGCTCGAGGTCGGCGGTGGGGTGATCGGCGTCGTGGAGACCGGCCTCGACATCGTGTACCCGCGTCAGCATCACCTGTTGTACGCCGAAGTGCGCAGGCACGGCTTTGTGCTCAGCGAGAACGCGTTCGGCGTGCCCCCGACTCGGGCACGGTTCCCCGTCCGCAACCGCATCATCGCCGCGCTGTGCGATGCCGTCGTCGTGGTCGAGGCCACGGCGAAGGGCGGCGCGCGGATCACCGCGAAGTGGGCCACGAGATACGACCGCGAGGTGCTGGCCGTGCCGGGATCGCGTCGCAATCCCGCGGCCGTCGGCTGCAACGAATTGATCGCCGACGGCGCTCACCCGCTGCTCGACCCGTCCGACGTGCTCACGGCGATCGGACGCCACTCACCCGCCACCGGAGCGCGGCCCGCCGGATGGGGCGAATCGGAAGCGAAGATCAGCCGGGCCGCCCGGCTGCTCCACGCCGGGATGGCCGGGGAGCCCGCCACCCTCGACGGCCTCGTCGTGACCTCGGGATTGGCCGTCGGGGAGGTCGCCGGCCTGATCCGGGAGTTGGAGCGGGCGGGCCGGATGGAGCGGGCCCGAGGGCTCCTGTGGCCCTGCTGACGGGCCGACCGCCCAGTCGGCGGCGCCCAGCAAGGGGCTTCCGGCCGGGGCCGGCCGGGGCCGGCCCGGGCGGTCATGGTGCGGCGGCCACTCAGCGACGCCCCACCGACGCGGTCCGCTTCAGTCAGGCGCCTCGATGCCGACATAGTCACTCGTGGAGTTCACGCGGTGTCCCTACGACGCATCGCCGATCGAGGCCGAGACGTACTCGGGCGGCTCGGCCCTGCTCTCGTGCTCGACGTGCGG
>JBBSEC010000050.1:0-31728 GCA_038240075.1 Acidimicrobiia bacterium | reverse complement strand
CCCACCATCCTCGACAACCTCGCCTTCCTCTGCGACTACCACCACCACATCCTCCACAAACCCGGCTGGCACGCGACCTTCGACGGCACCACCCTCACCATCACCAACCCCGACCGCCGACATATCGGCAGCACCTGAACGAGGCGCGCGGCATACGCATGCGCTTCGCTGTTCTGCGACGCACTCGTCACACCGGTTGCGTTGGCTCCGGGCTCACTTCCTGCTGACGTCGCGCGAGTGCGGCGGTCACGAGATCGAGGATCGGACGTGGCGCCTTTGCGACCGATCCCGAGTCGAACGGCGGCTGCGGGTCGTACTCGATCGACAGCTGAATGGCCTGCGCGACGTCGTCACCCGCGATGCGCGCCGCGAGCGTGAGCGCCATGTCGATGCCCGACGACACGCCGGCCGCGGTCACGTACTTCCCTTGCTCGACGACACGCTCCGACGTCGGGATCGCGCCGTACTCACGCAACCGCTCGAGTGACGCCCAGTGTGTCGTCGCGAGCTTGCCTTCGAGCAGGCCGGCCGCGGCGAGCAGCATCGAGCCGGTGCAGACCGAGGTCGTCCAGGTGGAGGTCGCGTCGATCGCGCGGATCCACTCGAGCAACGCGGCGTCGTGCTCGAGGTTGCGGGTCGCGAAGCCACCCGGCACCACCAGCACGTCGGCCGTCGTGATGTCGGCACGCGCGTGGTCGGCGACGATCCCGAGCACCTGGTTGTCGGTGCGGATCGGGCCGACCTTCTCTCCGACGAAGCGCACCTCGGCGCCCGGCAGCCGGGCCAGCACCTCGTAGGGCCCGACGATGTCGAGCGCGGTGATGCCTTCGAACACATAGCAGGCGATGTCCATTGACTCTTCTCCTCTCAACCCGTCCGAAGCTGGGCCGGACGGAAACGGTCTCGATATTCCGTGGGTGACGCACCGACGCGACGAGCGAACGCACGGCGCATCGTCTCCGCGGTGCCGAACCCGGCCGCGCGCGCGATGCCGTCGACCGGGAGCGCGGTCGACTCGAGCATCCGGCGCGCCACCTCGACGCGCGCACTCTCCACGTAGACCGCGGGCGGGCACCCGACCTCGGCGCGGAAGACGCGCGCGAAGTGGCGAGGGCTCATCGCGACGAGCGACGCGAGTCGTTCGACGCGGTAGTCGCCGTCGGGATGCTCGGCGATCGACAGTTGCAGCTCGCGCAGCGGGTCGCGCGACGCGAGTTGTGCGCCGAGCTGCGCGCTGAACTGCGCCTGCCCGCCCGACCGTTGGACGAAGAGCACGAGCTGCCGCGCGGTGAGCAACGCGATCTCGCGACCCAAGTCGGCTTCCACGAGGGCGAGCGCGAGGTCCATGCCGGCGGTGACTCCCGCGGACGTCCAGACGTTGCCGTCCTCGACGAAGATCGGGTCGGGCTCGACGGTGACGAGAGGGTACGCACTCGCGAGGCGGTCACACGCGGCCCAGTGTGTCGTCGCGCGGCGGCCGTCGAGCAGTCCCGCGGCGGCGAGCACGAACGCACCGCTGCACACCGAGGTGACGCGCCGGCTCCGCGACGCGGCGCGGCGTACCCACTCGACGAGCGAGGCGTCGGTCGACGCGCCGTAGGCGCCTTCGCCCCCGACGACTACCAGGGTGTCGATCGCACCCCGCACCGCGGTGAGCGCACGGTCGGCGACGATTGCCGGTCCGCGGCTGGTCTCGACCGGCCCGGCCTTCGCGGCGGCGACGGTGACGGCGTAGGCGTCGAGGTCTCCCCCGGTTCGGCGCGCGATCTCGGCCGCGGCGGTGAACACCTCGTGCGGGCCGACGAGATCGAGGGCGGTGATGCGCGGGTAGGCGACGAAGACGACGCGGCGGGCCATGGAGACCAGTGTGGGGGACGGCCGGCTTGGCAGCAATGACAATGTTCGGGCGTATCCTGCCACGCTACGATCCCGCCGCCCGGGCGCCACGACCTGGAACAACCGGACCTGGAACCAAATGGACCTGACGTTCTCCGACACCGAGGCGGCGTTCCGCGCCGAATGCCGGGAGTGGCTCGAAGCCAACGTCCCCCATCCCGCGCTGCCGTCCGGCGACACGGCCGAGGGGTTCGCGCGCCACCGCGAATGGGAACGGCGGCTCTTCGACGCCCGCTGGGCCGTGGTCTCGTGGCCGCGCGAGTACGGCGGACGCGACGCGAGCCTGTGGGAGTGGCTGATCTTCGAGGAGGAGTATGCGCGCGCGGGCGCGCCGCAGCGGGTGACGCAAAACGGGATCTTCCTGCTCGCCCCGACCATCTTCGAGTTCGGCACGGCCGAGCAACGCGACCGCATCCTGTCGAAGATGGCGTCGGGCGAAGAAGCGTGGTGTCAGGGATGGTCGGAACCCAACGCCGGCAGCGATCTCGCGGGCATCCAGGCGCGCGCGGTACGCGACGACCGGGCCGGAGGCTGGCGCCTGCAAGGTCAGAAGACGTGGACGACGCGCGGCGCGTACTGCGACCGCCTGTTCGGGCTGTTCCGCACCGATCCCGAGGCGCCGCGCCACGACGGCCTCACCTACCTGCTGGTCGACCTGCATGCGGAGGGCGTGGTCGTGCGTCCGGTCGAACGCCTCGACGGTGACGAGGGATTCGCCGAAGTGTTCTTCGATGATGCGTTCGTCGCCGACGCCGACGTGCTGGGCAACGTGGGCAGAGGATGGAACGTTGCGATGGCGACGACCGGTTCCGAGCGCGGGCTCACGCTGCGCGCACCGGGGCGCTTCATGGCCGCCGCCGACCGTCTCATCGACCTCGCCCGCGGCGTTGCTGCCGACGCCGATGCCGATCCGCTGCTGCGCGACCGGGTGACGCGCGCGTGGATCGACGCGCAGGCCTACCGCTGGCAGACGTTCTGGACGGTGACGCGCCTCACCGCGGGCGAACGGCCGGGTGCAGAGTCGAGTCTCGTCAAGCTGTTCTGGTCCGAGCTCGACGTGCGCCTGCACGAGACCGCGCTCGCGCTGCTCGGGCCCCACGCGGAGCTCGTCGACGCTGAGTTCGCAGCGTGGATGAAGGGTTACGAGTTCTCGCTCTCGGGCCCGATCTACGCGGGCACGAACGAGATCCAGCGCAATGTCGTCGCCGAGCGCGTGCTCGGCCTCCCCCGTAAGTAACGCTGATGCACTTCGCCTTCTCCGACGACCAACTCGCCCTGCGCGACGCGGTGCGCGATCTCTTGACCAAGGAGTGCCCACCGTCGGAGGTGCGCGCCGCGTGGACCAACGATTCGGGCCGGTGTCCCTCGGCATGGACAGCACTGACCGAGATGGGCGTCCTTGGCGTGCTCGCTCCCGAACGCGTCGGCGGTCTCGGGCTGAGCGAGATCGACCTGGTGCTGGTGCTCGAGGAGACCGGGCGCTGCGCGCTCGCGGAACCGATCGTCGAGACCGCGGCGGTCGCGGTGCCGCTGCTGGCCCGGCGCGGCGACGCGCTCGCCGCCGACCTCGTCTCCGGTTCGAGCGCGGCGGCCGTGCACGCGCTCGCTCCCTACGCGGTGTGGGCCGACACCGCCGCGACCGTCGTCGTGCTCGGCGCGGCGCAGTGCGGCGTGGTTGCTCCTGTCGCGATCGGGTTGTCGGCGGTCGAGTCGGTCGACGGCGCCCGTCGCCTGTTCGGGCTCGACCTCAGCGCTTCGCTGCCGTGGGCGACGGTGGAGTCCGGCAACGACGCCGAAGTCGACCTCGCGTTCGACCGTGCCGCGCTCGGAACCGCGGCGCAGCTCCTCGGGCTGGCTGACCGCATGATCGAGATGACCGTGACCTACGCGACCGAACGCCGGCAGTTCGGCGTCCCGATCGGATCGTTCCAGGCCGTGAAGCACCACCTCGCCGACGCGCGCCTGGCTCTGGAGTTCGCCCGGCCCCTCGTCTACCGGGCCGCGTGGACGATCGCCGTCGACGACCCCGAACGCGCGGTCGCGGTGTCGATGGCCAAGGCCGCGGCGTCGGACGCTGCGCTCCTCGCCGCACGGGTCGCGCTGCAGTGCCACGGCGCGATCGGCTACACGACCGAATACGACCTGCACCTGTTCATGAAACGCGCCTGGGCCCTCGCGGCCACGTGGGGCGACGCCGGCTGGCACCGGGCCCGCGTCGGACGTGCGATCCTTTGATTCACCCGAGTATCGGAGCATGCAGATGAGTGAGGCATACATCGTCGACGCGGTGCGGACACCGGTCGGACGTAAGGGCGGCGGGCTCGCCGGCGTGCATCCGGCCGACCTCGGCGCCCACGCGATCCGCGAGTTGATGACGCGGACCGGCGTCGACCCGGCTGCCGTCGACGACGTCGTGTTCGGATGTGTCGACGCGATCGGCCCGCAGGCCGGTGACATCGCGCGCACGTGCTGGCTCGCAGCCGGACTCCCCGACGAAGTGCCGGGCACGACGGTCGACCGGCAGTGCGGTTCGAGTCAGCAGGCCGTGCACTTCGCGGCGCAGGCGGTGATGAGCGGCACGTCCGATCTCGTCGTCGCGGGCGGCGTGCAGAACATGAGCATGATCCCGATCAGCTCGGCGATGACGGCCGCGGAACCGCTCGGCTTCGAGAACCCGTTCTCGGGTTCGAAGGGTTGGGAGGCGCGCTACGGAACGCAGGAGGTCTCGCAGTTCCGCGCCGCGGAGATGATCGCGGAGAAGTGGGACGTGTCGCGCGACGACATGGAGGCGTTCGCGCTCGAGAGCCACCGCCGCGCCGCGCGGGCGCAGGACGAGGGGCGCTTCGACCGTGAGATCACGCCGCTGGAGGGGGTCGTGGCCGACGAGGGCGTCCGGCGCGACACGAGCCTCGAACGCATGGGCAAGCTCCGCACGCTGGTCGACGGCGGCCGGCTGACCGCGGCGGTGTCGAGCCAGATCTCCGATGCATCCGCCGCGATCCTGATCGCATCCGCCGACGCCGTGCGCGTGCACGGGCTGCAGCCCCGGGCGCGCATCCACCACCTCTCGGTGCGGGGCGCGGACCCGATCTGGATGCTCACCGCTCCGATTCCCGCGACCGCGCACGCGCTCGCCCGCAGTGGGATGAGCCTCGACGACATCGACCTCGTCGAGATCAACGAGGCGTTCGCGTCGGTGGTGCTCGCCTGGCAGAAGGAGGTCGGTTACGACCTCGCGCGCGTCAACGTGAACGGCGGCGCGATCGCGCTCGGCCACCCACTGGGCGCGACCGGAGCCCGGCTCATGACGACGTTGCTCAACGAGCTCGAGCGCACGGGCGGGCGTTACGGCCTGCAGACGATGTGCGAAGGCGGCGGTCAGGCCAACGTGACGATCATCGAGCGGTTGTAACCGCCCGGTTCAGTCCTTCAGCGCGACCGCGTTCGGAGTCACGTTCATCTTCGGCACGTACTCCTCGGTCTCGACCGCGCGGGCTTCGCCTTGGTACTTGGCGTCGAGCTCGGTGATGCACGCGTCGCACGGCCCTCTGAACCGCATGCGCGCGGCCGCGCCACAACGCAGGCAGGTCGTCTCCACCGCTTCGTAGTCGTCCACGTTGAGCGTCACCCCCTCAGCTTGCCCGCGATCCCCACCCCCACCGCGGCACCCGCCCGCCCTCCCTGCCGGTTCTGATGGTCCAGAACGACCGATTCGGGCCTCCCGGCCCATCAGTACGCGAGGTTGGGGCGCTAGAGGCTGAGGAGGGTGGTGTAGCGGTCGAGGATGCCGAGGACGGTGGCGTCGTCGGCCGACGGCAGGCGGAGCACCACCTCGGTGACACCGATCGACTCGTAGTAGTCGAGCTTCCCCGGCTCGGGCACGGTTCCGAACGGCACGATCCGGAGCTCGGCCGGATCGCGGCCCGCGGCCTCGCACGCGCGGTGCAGGTCGGGCAGCGCGGCGCGCACACCGCGTCCGCCGATGGGAATCCAACCGTCGGCGTACTCGGCGACGTGCGCGAACATGATCGGCCCGGCGGCGCCGCCGATGAGGATCGCGGGTCCCCCTGCTTGCACGGGCTTCGGCCATGACCACGACGGCGGCAAGTGCACGTGCTCGCCTTCGAAGCTCGCGACGTCGTCGCGCCACAGCGCGCGCATCGCGAGCACGCGCTCGCGCGCGACGGCGCGGCGTTCCCTCATCGTCACGCCGTGGTCTTCGAGCTCGTCGGCGTTCCAACCGAAGCCGATGCCGAGCACGAAGCGGCCGCCCGACAGGTGGTCGAGCGTCGCGATCGCCTTCGCCGTCACGATCGGATCGCGCTGCGCCACGAGCATGATGCCGGTCCCGACCATGAGCCGTTCGGTCGCGCCGGCCGCGCTCGTCAACGCGACGAGCGGATCGAGGGTGCGCTTGTACTCCTCGGCAAGCTCCGCGTCGCCGGTCGGCGCGGGGGTGCGCCGGCTCGTCGGGATGTGCGTGTGCTCGGGAATGTAGAGCGATCCGAACCCACGTTCCTCGACTGCACGAGCCAGCGCCGCCGGCGTCATCGTGAGATCGGTGATGAACATGGTGACGCCGTAGCGCACGTGCGTACCTTCGATGCCTGTCGGGGAGTGGGCGTTAGGGTAATTCAAGGTCGGCGACCACGAACGGCGAGCGTCAAGGGGACTCGGTGAGCGGGATCTGCGAGGGACGGGTGGTCGTCGTGACCGGCGCGGGCCGAGGCATTGGGCGCGAGCACGCACTCGAGTTCGCTCGGCAGGGTGCGCGGGTCGTGGTCAACGACCTCGGTGTCGCGCGCGACGGGTCGGAAGACGGGGCCGACGCCTCGTCGAGCGCCGCCGAAACGGTCGTCGCCGAGATCCGCGCGGCCGGTGGCGAGGCAGTAGCGAACGCCGACGACATCGCCGACTGGGACGGCGCGGCTCGCCTCGTCGCAACGACGGTCGAGACGTTTGGTCGGCTCGATGTACTCGTGAACAACGCCGGCTTCCTGCGTGATCGGATGATCGCGACCACGACAGAAGCAGAATGGGACGCGGTGATCCGCGTGCACCTCAAGGGTCATTTCGCCCCGACCCGCCACGCGTGCGAGCACTGGCGCGCCCGCGCCAAGGCCGGCGAGTCGGCGACCGACATCTCGGCCCGCATCATCAACACGTCGTCGGGTGCCGGCATCCTCGGCAGCGTCGGGCAGGGCACCTACTCGGCCGCGAAGGCGGGCATCGCCGCGCTCACGCTGGTGGAGGCGGCCGAGCTCGGGCGCTACGGCGTGACCGCGAACGCGATCGCGCCGGCGGCCCGCACGCGCATGACAGAAGAGGTGTTCGCCGACCGCATGGGCGCGCCCACCGACGGCTTCGACGTCAACGATCCGGCCAACATCTCCCCGCTCGTCGTGTGGCTCGGGAGTATCGACTCGGCGGGGGTCACCGGCCGGCTCTTCGAGGTCGAGGGCGGCATCATCTCGGTGGCCGAAGGGTGGCGTCACGGCCCGAGCCGCGACAAGAACGCGCGTTGGGATCCCGCCGAGATCGGGCCCGTGGTGCGCGAGCTCATCGCGGCCGCGAACGAGCCCGAACCGGTGTACGGCGCGTCGTGACCACCGCGTTGCAGCCCGCCGCGACTTCCCCGCCGCGGCCGTGACGGCGACGGCGAGACATCCGGGCGCCGTGCAGCTGCCCGTCGGCGAGCGCGTCCGCGAACGCTGGCGCGCCGCGGGCGCGTGGACCGACGAGACGCTGCTCGACCGACTCGCCCACGTGGAGAACGCGCACGACGAGCACCGCGAGCTGATCATCGACGGCGATGTCCGGCTCAGTCGGGCCGAGCTCCGCACACGCGCGTCGCGCGTCGCGACGGCACTGCGCGCGTGCGCGGTGCAGCCCGGTGACGTCGTCGTGTACCAACTCCCGAACTGGTGGGAGTCGGCGGCGCTCGCGTGGGGCATCCTGCTCGCGGGCGCGATCGCGAGCCCGTTGACCCCGACGCTGCGCCACGCCGAGGTTGGCTTCGTGCTCGAACAGACCGGCGCGTGCCTCGTGGTCGTGCCGCAGTCGTTTCGCGGCTTCGATCACGGCGCGATGCTCGCCGACATCGGTTTCGACGGAACCACGTGGCGCACACGCGCCGGCGAGCTCGACGCGGTGCTCGCCGACGACACCGCGTCCGAACCTCCTCCGTTCACCGCCGCGGCAACCGACGCCGCGCTGTTGCTCTGGACCTCGGGCACGACGTCGCAACCGAAGGGTGTCGTGCACACGCACCAGAGCCTGCGCCACGAGGCGACGAGTCTCGGGGCGGCGCACGCGTTCAGCGTCGCCGATCGGCAACTGCTCCCGATGCCGATGACGCACGTGGCCGGGTTCACCTACGGCGTGCTCATGCCCGTGTGCCTCGGCGTCCCCGCGGTGCTGATGGACGTCTGGGATCCCGGCACCGCGCTGGGCATCGTCGAACGCGAGCGCATCTCGGTGATGATCAGCACGCCCGTGTTCGTGCGCTCGATGATCGATCACGCCGACTTCGCCGCGAGCGACACGGCGAGCGTGCGCCTGCTCTCGCTCGGAGGCGCGGGCGTCGCACCCGCGACCGTTCGCGAAGGCGCGACGCGCTTCGGCGGGCCCGACGGCTGTTGGTGCAAGCGCACCTACGGCTCGACCGAGTACCCGACGTTGACGACGGGTCGGCTCGGCGACGATCCCGAGATCCAGGCCACGACCGACGGTGTGCTCATCGGCCCCGCGGAGCTGCGCATCGTCGACCCGGTCACGCTGGTCGACGTCGCCGACGGCGAACCGGGTGAGCTCTGGGCGCGCGGCCCCGAGATGTTCTCGGGCTACCTCGACCCCGCGCTCGACGCAGCCGCGTTCGCCGCCGAAGGTTGGTTCCGAACCGGCGATCTGGCGACGTACAAAGACCGCTACCTCACGATCGTCGACCGGCTGAAGGACATCGTGATCCGCGGCGGCGAGAACATCTCGGCCGCGGAAATCGAGCACGCGTTGCTCAGCCACCCCGCCGTCGCCGACTGCGCGGTCGTCGCCGTGCCCGATGCCGTGATGGGCGAGCGCACCTGCGCGTTCGTGATCCCGCGCGCGGGTGAGCCACCGACCCTCGCCGAGCTCGCCGCGCACGTCGCCGCGGCGGGCCTGGCCCCGTTCAAGCGTCCCGAGCGGCTCGAGCTGCGCGCCACGCTCCCCCGCACGCCGAGCGGGAAGGTGCAGAAGGCCCCCCTCCGCGAGGAAGTCGCCCGCCTCGCCGCCGCGGAACGCGGGTTCTGATGGTCGAACACGACCGATCCGGGCCTCCCGGACCCTCAGAACCGGAAAACGGAGCAGAACCGGAACACCTGCGCCGTGAGCTGGCCCAACGGTTGGCTCCGCGCTCGGCCGACGCCTCGACAACCGTCCTGGGTGCGGGGAGCGACGACCTGGATACGGGGCGCACCTACTTGCAGGCGCTGGCCGACGGCGGGTGGGCGGTGCCGACCTGGCCCGTCGCGCACGGCGGGATGGGCGCGACCGGCGAGCGGCTGACCACGATCCAGCGCGAGCTGAGCCGTTTCGCGGTCCCCGACCTCTACCCCTTCCTTGTCGCGCTCGCGCTCGTCGGGCCGACGCTGCTCGAGCACGGCACCGACGAACAGTGCGACCGCTGGCTGCCCACGATCAAGAACGGCGAGGAGATCTGGTGCCAGCTGTTCTCGGAGCCCGACGCGGGATCCGACCTCGCCGGGATCTCGACCCGCGCGGTGCGCGACGGCGACGAATGGGTCATCGACGGGCAGAAGGTGTGGACGAGTCGCGGTCACTACGCGCGCCGCGGTCTGCTGCTCGCGCGCTCCGACGCGACCGTGCCCAAGCACGCGGGCATCACCGCGTTCGGACTCGACATGCACGCGCCGGGTGTCGACGTCCGACCGCTGCGCCAGATGAACGGCGACACCCACTTCACGGAAGTCTTCCTCACCGGAGTGAGACTTTCCGACCGCGACCGGATCGGTCCGGTGCACGGAGGTTGGCGCGTCGCGCTCACCACGCTCGCGCACGAGCGCGGCGGCGTCGCGTCGCCGGGCGGCGCATGGCTCGACGAGGAGCGCCTCATCGCGCTCGTTTCCGCGCTCGGCCTGCGCGACGATCCGCTGGTCCGGCAGCGCGTCGCGAAGGTGGTCGTCGAGCTCCGGGTCGCGTCGCTCACCAGGCGCCGTGCACGCGCCCGCGCACTCGCCGGCCGCCCCGGCCCCGAGGGATCCGGGCTGAAGCTGCGGGCCAGCGCGGCGTTCCGCGACTTCACCGACACCGCGATGGCGCTGCTCGGGGCACGTGCGGTGGCCGGCCCCGATGTCGACGACGGCGAGTGGCAGACGCTGTTCCTCACCGCACCGTCGCTCTCGATCCGGGGCGGCACCGACGAGATCCAGCGCAACATCGTCGGCGAGCACGTGCTCGGCCTGCCGGCCGAGCCGCGCGTCGACCGCGACCTGCCGTTCGACCAGCTCCCGAAGCCGGGCCGCCCGTCGCGGTGAGGTCGATCGGGCCACACTCGTAGCCGTGACCGAACGCGAGAAGCGCGACCCCGCGGACGCGCTGCTGCAGATCATCGACCTCGGTCCCGACGATGCAGTGAGCCGAGGGTACGACGACGGGGCCGGGACCCTGCGCCGCCGCCGCGGGCCGGTCGTCTTCGCGGCGATCGTGGTCGCCGCGCTCGTCGCGGTGACGATCGCGAGTTGGACGCACCACTCGTCGAGTCGCGCGTCGTCGACCACGACCGACGCTTCGCACACCAACATCGATCTCCGCGACCACGCGGTTCGAGCGTCGCCCCTGTTCCCCTTCCGCGTCGGCGTCGAGCTGTTGACGGGAGGGACCACCGGGTTACGCCTTGTCGACACCGAGACCGGCCTCGCTTCGATCCCGAACGTGACCGGCCTCCCGCTCGGCCCGGTCACCGTCGTCGCCCATTCCGGCTCGACCGTCGCCGTACGCGCCGCCGCGCACCTCTACTGGTTCACGATGACCGTCGGCATCGCGCACCGCCTCGATGCCGACGCGGCGTTCGCGTCGGCGCGGCCCGGACACCTTTGGTTTGCGAGCCAACACTTCGCGACCGAGGTGCCCGGCGACAACGACCGGCTCCCGCGCACGCGCGTCGCCACCGAGAGCCTCGCGATCGGCGCGACGAACCGCGGCCTGCTGATCGCAACGAAGGCCGGGGTGCTGCTGCAGCCCGGCGACGCGAGCACCGCGCACCTGTTCCTGCGCGCGCCCGCGACGGTGATCGCCGTGCATCCGGACCGCGTTGCGTGGATCTCGGGCGAATGCAGCGCCGTCGACTGTGCCGTCACCGTCACGATGATCGCCACCGGCGCGACCTCGGGCACCATCGACCTCGTCGGTCGACCGAGCCCGTTCGCGGTAGCGGAGACCAGCGGGGTGTTCTCTCCCGACGGGAACTTCCTCGCGGTTGTCGTGCCCGACGACCACGCCGTACGCGCGCAACTGCTCAACGTCGCGGATCTGCGCACGCTTGCGTCGACGTCGATGCGCGTCGACGGAACCTTCGAACAGCCGGCGCCACCGGGAACCTCCGACGTGACCGGCATGACGATCGACTGGACGCTCGACAGCACGTTTCTCGTGCTCGGGACGGCCCCCGAGGTGGGCTCCGATCGCATCGACGTCATGGACCCCAAGAACCCGATCGTCGTATCGGCAGACGTCGCGCTCGGCACCGGCACGTCGGCCGCCGTCATCGGGCCTTCCAGCGTGAAGGCGCCCTGACCCGGCAAGTCCGACCGCGCGGCGTCAGGCGAGGCAGCGGTAGGCCGCCGTCGCGATCGTGTCGCCCCGCGGATCGCCGGCCGCCTCGAAGCGCAGGTCGTTCATCGCGTACGCGAACGCGATCCCCGTATCGGGATCGGCGAACGACACCGACCCGCCGGCGCCACCGTGACCGAACGCGCGCGGCCCGACCGCGGCCGGCAGTGCCGGCGGAAGCATGAACCCGAGGCCGAACGCGGTGTCTACCAAAATCACCCGATCGGGACCGCGCACCTGACGCGTGCTCGCCGCGGCAACCGTCTCGGCCGACAAGGTGCGTACGCCGTCGACCTCGCCGAGCAACGACGCGTACAGCCGGGCGACCGAGCGCGCGTTGCCGATGCCGTTCGACGACGGCAGCTCGCACGCGTGCAGCTCGCGGCGGTTCCACATGTCGTCGTACATGAAGAGACCCGACGGTCCCGTCGTTGCCTTGCCGAGCAGCAGATCGTCGGGCAGTCCGCGCAGGAGCGCCGCGAACTCGGGCGGCGGCGGCACGAGCGTCGCCACGCGCGGCTCCTGCTCCTCGGGTAGTCCGATCCAGAACTCCAGCCCGAGCGGTGCCGCAACTTCGGAAGCGAAGAACGCGCCGATCGTGCGTCCCTCGATACGACGCACGATCTCACCGACCAACCAGCCGAACGACCGCAGGTGATACCCGTGCGCGGTTCCCGGCTCCCAGTTCGGAGCCTGCGCGGCAAGGGCGTCGGTCACCGGCGTCCACGACAACGCCTCCGGGAGCGTGACATCGGCGTCGATCACCGCGAGACCGGCCTGATGGCTCAGCACCCAGCGCACCGGGATGTCACCCTTGCCGTTGGCCGCGAACTCCGGCCAGTACGACGCGACGGGCGCATCGGGATCGAGGCGGCCGCGCTCCATCAGCAGGTTGGCGCACACCGCGCTGATGCCCTTGGTCATCGAGTAGACGAGAACGATCGTGTCGCGGGTCCACGGCCGGCCACTGGCCGCGTCGGCGATCCCGCCCCAGAGGTCCACGACCGGCACACCCTCGTGGTACACGCACACCGAGGCACCGACCTCGCCGCGCTCGGTGAAGTTCGCGACGAACGCGTCGCGCACCGGCTCCCATCCCGGCGCGACCGCGCCCGAGATCGCGGGGCTCGCAGCCACTACGCCGGCATCGCGAGACCGCCGTCGACGACGAGGGTCTGGCCGGTGACGAACTTGGCGTCGTCGCTCGCGAAGAACACGCACGCGCCGGCGAGGTCCTCGGGTTCGAGCGTGCTCTTCATCGCGGTCATCGCCGTCATGCCCGAGATGTACATGTCGGGCACGATCTTCTTCGTCGCCTCGTAGTAGAGCGCGGCGTTGTTCACGAGGATGTGCACGGTACCGAACCGCTCGACGGTTTGATCGACACAGCTCTGCGCGGAGTCGGGATCGGAGATGTCGGTGAGCACGAACACGGCGTCACCCTTGCCTTCGAGGGCCTTCATCGCACCGGCCGCGCGCGGTTCGTTCACCTCGGCGACGACGACCTTGGCGCCTTCGGCGAGGAAGCGCTCGGCGTACGCAAGGCCGATGCCCTGTCCCGCGCCGGTGATGATCGCGACCTTGTCCTGCAACCGACCCACGAGCGCGTTCCCTTCGTTGTCTACTTGCGCAATCGCGCGATCAAGTTGAAACGTTCGGTGACGACGGGATCACCGCTCTGTGCGTCGGACCAGCGCGTCTCCATCACGACGAAGGTAATCGTCGCGGCGGCGGTCTCCTTCTCGTACATGTCGGTGATCGTCTGCTCGCCGTCGAGGACGTCGCCGCTCACGATCGGACGGTGATACACGAACTCCTGCTCGCCGTGCAGCACGAGCGCGCCCTTCGCGTGCAGCTCTCCCATGATGCGGTGCATGGGGTTGGTTCCAGGCAATTGGTCGGACGCGGTCGGATCGGGCGGCTGATCGCCCGCGTACGCGCCCCAGTACGCCATCACGAACGAGAACGTCGGCGGCGCGGGAGTGTCGCCGAGCACCTCCGTGGCGTCGCCGAGCACCCGCGCGAAGTTGGCGATAGGGGCCCGCTCGACCGTGACGCGCCACGCGCCCGTCTTCGCGCCGATGACGCTGGTATCTACCGACATCGCTGCCTCTCCGAGCTTGGCGACCTCGCGACCGCTCGCGATACCCTGACACCACTGTCACATTTCCTGCAACTGACACACCCCTGAACATTTCGCAGAACGGGAGCGCGCGCCGATGGGCATCCTCGACGGCAAGGTGGTGATCGTCACCGGCTCGGGCAACGGCGTCGGGCGGGGTGAGGCGATCATGCTCGCCGACCACGGCGCGAAGGTCGTCGTGAACGACCTCGGCGGCTCCGTCAGCGGTGAAGGCGCCGACAAGAGCGCCGCCGAGACCGTCGTCGACATCATCAAGAGCCGGGGTGGCGAGGCCGTCGCCAACTACGACGACGTCTCCGATCACGCGGCCGCGAAGAACATCATCGACACCGCAGTCGAGTCGTTCGGACGGCTCGACGTCCTCGTCAACAACGCGGGCATCCTGCGCGACAAGATGATCTTCTCGATGGCCGAGGCCGACTTCGACGCCGTCATCGCCGTGCACCTCAAGGGCACGTGGAACACGATGCACCACGCGTCGGCCTACTGGCGGGCAGAGTCGAAGGCCGGACGCCAGCCGCGCGCCTCGATCATCAACACCGTGTCGAGCGCCGGCCTGCAGGGCCAGGCCGGACAGTCGAACTACGGCGCCGCCAAGGCCGGCATCGCGGCCATGACGATCATCGCGAGCCTCGAGCTCGGTCGCCTCGGCGTGCGCGCCAACTGCATCGGCCCCGGCGGCTTCACGCGCATGGTCGGCGTGGCCATGAAGGTCGACCTCAAGAACCCCGAGGAGTACACCGAGTTCGACGCGATGAACCCGGGGAACTCGGCGGCCGGCGTCGTCTACCTCGCGTCGGATCTCGCGAGTCACGTGACCGGTCAGGTGCTGCGCGTCGTGGGGAACAACCTCTGCGTGTACAAGCCGTGGGAGATGGGTGAGCAGTTCCTCGCCACCGACAAGGACGGTACCCCCAAGCAGTGGGACCCGGTCGACATCGGGCGCATCCTGAACCGCTACCACTTCCGGAGCGAGAACCCAGGTATCGACGCGCAACGCCGCGGATAACCGGACCACCATCGTGGGCCGCAAGGTTGCGATCGTCGGCGCCGCGCTGTCCGACATCGGTCGCGTCGACACCAAGACACCGTTCGAGCTGCACTACCAGGCCGCCAGTCGCGCGATCGTCGATGCCGGGCTGACGAAGGCCGACATCGACGGTTTCGCGTCGTGTGGCACCGGCCTGCTCGCGCCCATCGAGGTGGCCGAGTATCTCGGACTCCGGCCGACCTGGGCCGACGGCACCGGCGTGGGCGGGAGCACGTGGGAGTTCATGGTCGGTCACGCGGCCGCGGCAATCGCCGAGGGTCAGGCCGAGGTCGTGGTGCTCGTCTACGGGTCGACGGCGCGCGCGGATCTCAAAGCGCGCCGGCGCAGCGCGAACCTGTCGTTCGGCGCGCGCGGGCCGGTGCAGTTCGACGTGCCGTACGGCCACTCATTGATCTCGAAGTACGCCATGGCCGGACGCCGTCACATGCACGAGTACGGCACGACCATCGAGCAGCTCGCGGAGATCGCGGTGTCGTCGCGGTTCAACGCGTCGCTGAACCCGGAGGCCTACTACCGCGACCCCATCACGATCGACGACGTGCAGAGCTCGCGGATGATGGCCGACCCGCTCACCAAGCTGCACTGCTGCATCCGCAGCGACGGCGGCGGCGCGGTGGTGCTCACCTCCGAGGAACGGGCGCGCGATCTGCCGAAGGCGCCGGTGTGGGTGCTCGGGACCGGCGAGACCATCGATCACACGACGATGAGCGAGTGGGAGGACTTCACGGTCTCCCCCGCGCTGCGTTCGGGACAACTCGCGTTCGAGCGGGCCGGCGTCACCCCCGCCGACATCGACTTCTGCGAGATCTACGACGCGTTCACGCCCATGGTGCTGCTCTCGTTCGAGGCGCTCGGCTTCTGCGGCAAGGGCGAGGGCGGCCCGTTCGTCGAAGACGGGAAGATGCGTGTCGGCGGCGCGCTCCCCACCAATACCGACGGCGGCGGGCTCTCGCACTGCCACCCCGGGATGCGCGGCATGTTCCTCTTGGTCGAGGCGGTGCGGCAGCTGCGGCGCGAAGCCGACGGACGGCAGGTCCCCGACCCGAGCCTGTGCTGCGTCCACGGCACCGGCGGCTGGTTCTCCTCCGCCAGCACCGTCATCCTCGGCGTCTAACGCGACGGTTCACTGACGGCCCGCTCCACGAGAGTGCGGTCCTTGGTACTGCACTTTCTACGCATACGACAATGGTGCAGTACCAAGGACCCCGACGCACGGCACGGCACGGCACGGCGCGTGCGGGAACCGTCAGGCGGAGAGGACGGGGGCGGCGAAGAAGCCGCGGTGCAGCACGCTCGTGAGGGAGTCGAGCATGTCGGCCTCGTCGAACCCGAGGCGGCGCGAGACGCGGAAGTAGGCGAATCGCTCGAGCAACGCCATGAGCGCGGCGACCGGGACCTCGCCTCCGGACGCGCCGGCCGCGTGCATGCGTTGACCGAGGGTCGTGGCGATCTTCGTGAACGCGCCGACACCGATCCGATTGACCTGGCGATCGTCGACCGAATCCTCCATCCACGCGCGAATCACCGGTCCGTAGCGCGCGTACGTGGTGAGGAAGTCGTCGAGGAAGCGACGGAGCTCGAGCCAGCCCGCTTCATCGGGACCGACATCGCCCAGCCGCGTCGCGAGTGCCTCCATCTGCTCCGAGCACTGCACCGCGAGCGCGCGCAGGAGATCTTCCTTGCTCGAGAAGTAGAGGTAGAACGTGCCGTGCGACGCGCGTGCCGCGCGCACGATGTCGTCGACGCGCGCGGCGTGGAAGCCCTTCTCGGCGAACACCTGCATGCCCGCGTCGAGCAACTTCGCCATCGTCTTGCGACCCTGCGCCCGCAGCTCGCGCCCCTGCGCGGCGGCACCCGACGCGGCCGGCGCCAAGGGATGCCCGCCGCGCCGCTTGGGTCTCGGGGCCGGACCCTTCGACTTGTACGATTCGGCCACCGGCTGCCACCGTTCCTCACCCCGTCGGAGAACCTTGAAAGGCGCCCGATGCTCCCGGCGACGACCGCAGAAGCCGCTCGGCGCTTCGCCGATCGTACCGCCTACGTGGTGGAAGCCGGCTGGTCGCTCACCTACGCCGACATCGAGCGTATCTCCGGCGAAGTTGCGGTCGGCCTCGCCCGCCGCGGTGTCGACGAGGGCGACGTCGTGGCGCTCGTGCTGCCTCCGGGGCCGGAATACCTGCTCAGTTACGTGGCCGCCGCCAAGCTCGGCGCGATCACGGCCGGAGTGAACGACCGACTCTCCGAACGCGAGCGCGACGCCGTGCTCGAGAAGGCGGCCCCGAAGCTCGTCATCGCCGCGCCCCGATTCGCGTCCGCGCAGCACGACTCGGTCGAGATCGCCGAAGCCGACTCCGCGAACGCCGTCCTCGACTCACTGCGCGTCGCGAACGAGTCGCCTCCACCCCTCCCCGATGCTCCCGACCGCGCGGTCGCGATCATCTTCACGTCGGGCACGACCGGCCTGCCGAAGGGCGCGCTGTACGGCAACCGGCAACTCGCGTTCATCACCCAGACCGATGTGGGCGACACCTGGGACGGCGGTGGCCGGTCGTTCAGCGGCACGTCGTTTGCACACCTCGGCTTCATGACGAAGCTGCCGGGCAGCCTGCGCCGCGGCGGCACGACGTTCATCATGCGACGGTGGCGGGCCGACGACGCGCTCGCACTGCTGAGCCGCGAGCACATGACCACCGTGGCCGGTGTGCCGTCGCAGATCGCGCTGATGCTGCGACGGCCCGACTTCGACGCGTACGACCTCGACAGTGTCGGCTACATCATCGTCGGCGGCGGCCCCGTGACTCCCGGCCTCGCCGACGAAGCACGCGCGCGCTTCGGCGCGCGGCTCGCGACGCGTTACTCGTGCACCGAGGCCGGCATCGGACTCGGCACCGCGTTCGACGACCCCGAGGAAGACGCGGTCGTGAGTGTCGGACGACCCCACGCGAGTGTCGACCTGGCCGTCCTCGACGAGCACGACGCGCCGGTCGCGGCGGGCGAGATCGGCGAGGTGTGCCTGCGGTCCGACGCGGTGATGTCGGGATACTGGCGCGACCCCGACGCGACCCGCGCCGCGTTCACACCCGACGGTTTCGTGCGCACCGGCGATCTCGGCTGGATCGACGAGCAGCAGCGCTTACGCCTCGTCGGCCGCAGCAAGGAGATGTACGTGCGCGGCGGATACAACGTGTATCCCGTCGAGGTGGAGGGCGTGCTGTCGAGCCACCCCGCGGTCGCGGCCGTCGCGGTCGTGCCCCGCGCCGATCCGGTGATGGGCGAGATCGGTGTGGCGGTCGTCGTGCCGCGCGACCACGCCGCACCGCCGACACTGGCCGGCCTGCGGGAGCACGGCGCGGCGCAGCTCGCGGGCTACAAGCTGCCGGAGGCACTCGAGCTGCGCGACGCGCTCCCGCTCACCGCCATGGAGAAGATCGACCGGCGCGCGATCGCGGAGAGCCTCTCGGAGCCGCAGGCGCGGACGGTAACCTGACGCCCCCGTCAGGCAACCGGAGACGTCCGCGTGGATCTCGAGCTCGACACCGATCAGGAAGAGCTACGGATGAGCATCCGCGCCGTGCTCGCGAAGGAGAGCCCGATCGCGGTCGCCCGGGCGATGGTGGAGACCGGTCGTGCTCCCGACGAGCTCTGGGACACGATGACCGCGCTGGGCTGGCCCGCGCTCACGATCTCCGAAGCCGACGGCGGCATCGGACTCGGCCCGATCGAGGCGGCGGTCCTCGCCGAGGAGCTCGGCCGCGTGATGGCGGCGGGGCCGCTGCTTGCGACGGTCACGCAGTACGTGCCGACCGTGCGCGAAGCGGGCACCTCCGAGCAGCGGACGCGTTTTCTCGGTGCGGTCGCACGCGGTGAAGCGCGCGGGGCATTCGCGCTCGCGGAGGCGAGCGGGAGCTACGACCCGACCGACGTTGCGGCAACCGCAACGCGCGACGGCGACGCGCTCGTGCTCGGCGGCACGAAGTGCTTCGTGATCGAGGCCGCCGCGGCCGACGAGATCGCGGTCGTGGTCCGCCTCGCGGGCACCACAGGCGACAACGGCATCACGGTCGTGGTGGTGCCGGCCTCGGACGTGAGCGTGGTCCCCGTACGCACGCTCGACGGGAGCCGCGCGGTCGCCCACGTTCCGCTCGACGGCGTGCGCGTCGGGACCGAACGCGTGCTCGGAACCGGGGCGAGCGCGGCGAACGCCGTCCGCCGCGCCGGCGAGGAGGCCGCTGTCGCCCTCGCGCTCGAGACCGTCGGGACCTGCCAGACGATCTTCGACATCACGCTCGAGTACGCGAAGAACCGGCGCCAGTTCGGCGTGCCGATCGGTTCGTTCCAGGCCATCAAGCACAAGTTCGCCGACATGCTCATCGCCCTCGAACGGGCCCGTGCCACCGGCTACTACGCCGCGCTCACCATCGCCGAGGACGACGAGCGCCGGACCCTCGCCGCCGCGGTGGCGAAGGCGACTGCGGGCGACTGCCAGAGCCTCCTCTGCAAGGAGGGCATCCAGATCCACGGCGGCATCGGCTACACGTGGGAGCACGACATGCACCTCTACGTGAAGCGCGCGAAGTCGAACGACGCGTTCTTCGGTGCGACCGCGTGGCACCGCTCGCGGATCGCCTCGCTGCTCGAGATCTAGCGGACGCTACGCCCGGAAGAAGATCTCGAAGAAGAGGTAGAAGAACACCATCAGGCCGACCGCCGTATAGATGGCGTACTGATGGGTGTCGTAGATGACGTTGTATCCACCCGGCGCAGTGCCACCAAGCTTTCCGAGCGCGTTCATCTCCATCACCACCGCAATGGCGAGCAGGACGATGTAGAAGAGCACCCGGATGCCGGCCGCAGGCTGACCCTTGAAGTGGCCGAAGTCGTTGAAGAAGTGACTCGTGCCGACCATGAACAGGAACACGGTGAACGAGAAGATCGTGTTCTGCCGGGACGCCATCGCGCCGGCCCGGGCGGCCGCCGGCGCGGCCGGGTTGGGCTCACCGCCCGCCTGCACGTTGCGCGCGTTGGCGATGACGATCTGCTGGTTCGGCCAGATCACGCCGAGCACGTTGTAGAGCATGATCAGCGCGAGCAGGATCGCGGCCGCCAGGCCGGCGCCCGGAGGCGACTTCCAGAAGTCGCTGCCGTACCCGCTGTTGCCGAAACCGGTGACGAGCAGGATCAGCAGACCGCTGGCGACCGTGAACATCGCCGAGTACCGGAACCACCACAGCGCGCGCCAGGTGAGCTTGTCGAACGCGTTGTTGCGCGCGCCCGGCTCCATCTCCGCGTACGCGGGGGTCTGGACGAAGTTGAAGAACCAGAGCAACCCCATCCACATCACGGCGGACATCACGTGAAGGATGCGGAAGCCCCCGGCGAGGCCGTACTTGTGGAAGATCTCCATGTCGACTCCCCCGAAAGGCTTCAGACGAACCTTGGGAAGCTATCAAAGCATCCGGTCGGCGTGACGGACGGTCGTCGCGTCACACGAGTCACCCCGGCACGTTCGGTCCCGGCACGGTCGTCCACCACTGGTACAGCGTTCGCAGATCGCGGTCGGTACGCGTCGCGAGACCGAGCACCTTGGTCGCCTCGCTCGTCCACACGAGCCGCGCGTTGCCGGCAGCAACGGCACATCGGTAACGCCCGGCCGGCCGCGCCGGCGACGCCGCCGACGACCACGATCGCTCCTCGGGTAGGCCGGCGGCGCACGCCGACGGTCCCGCGCCACCACTGCGAGCGCTCTCCACCGCGTACGCGTGGCGGAGATCGGCAACCGACGCGAAGGCGCGGTACCGCAAGCGGGCGACGCCGCGACCGGGCGTGCAGTCGACGACGACGCGTGATGGCGATGCGCCGTGCGCTCGGCAGGTGGCGGCAACGCCGGCCGGGACCCAACGCGGGACGGCAACGACGGCGTCGATGTCGGGCGCGGTCGCCGCGCGCGCGCGGGACGGGGTCGTCGTCGATCTCGTCGTCGATCTCGTCGTCGGCGAGGAGCCGAGCGCGACGGGGTCCGCCGCGCCGCGTCCGACGAACACCCAGGCCGTTGCCAGCACGACCACGAGCGCGACTCCGAACGTGAGCCGCCCGCGTGGAGATGCCGTGAGGCCGAGCCCCCAGCGACGATCCCGAGACGGCGGCAGCGCCGGGCGCGGCACCGCCGCGGCCCGGTCCTCCGCGAGCGCCATCCCTTCGGACGCCATCCCCTCGGACGCCATCCCCTCGGACGCCATCCCCTCGACCGCCATCCCTTCGACCGCCATTCCTTCGACCCTCTCGAACATCGCATCTCCCCTGCCGCACCGTCGATCAAGGCACTTTGATACATCTTGTCACGCTGAGTCAATGTCACATAGGGTCTCGACGTGCAACGAACCCGGCGGGTCCTCTTCCTCACCACCCTGCTCGGCTGCGAAGCCGGCGCGGTCGCGATGCTCCGGCGGCTCGGACGGGTCCCAGGCTTCGCCGTGCCGCACCACGGCGTCGCGCACTGGGCGGTGCGCGCGTCGACGGAGGACCTCTTCGCCGTCACCGCGCGACTGATCGGTCTCGGCCTCGCGTGGTGGCTGCTGGCCGCGACCCTGCTGTCGGTCGCCCACCGCGCGGTGCCCGCGTTCCGCACGACGGCGGCTCTCGACATCTTCACGCCCGTGTCGCTGCGGCGGGCGCTCGATCGCGCGGTGGCCGTCGGGATCGGGGCATCGCTCGGCATCGCGAGCTTCCATCCCGCCGGCGCGGCGACACCCGACGTGCCGGTGCCGCGCGTCCCCACGCCCGCGGCATCGACGACAACTCCGCGCGCACCCGTGTCACCGGCGCCTGCGACCGCGCCCGGGGCAACCGGTGCGATCGTCGTGGTGCGCGCCGGCGACAACCTGTGGATCATCGCCGCGCGTGCGCTGCGCGCGAGTGGCCACACCACTGCGGCCGGCGCGGTCGCTCCGTACTGGCATCGCGTCGTCGCGGCCAACGCGTCGACGCTGCGTTCGCGCGACCCAAACCTGATCTTTCCGGGCGAACGCGTCGTCCTCCCCCCGATCGACTGACACGGGCTCGACTGCCGCCGATTGACCTGACGCGCGTGTCAGGGAGATACTCGATCGGAAGCTCTTCGCCGGACGGCGGAGCACGGTGCCCCGGATGGGTTTGGGAAAGTAGCGACGTGCCACCGAACGGATCACTTCTCGTCGACCAGCTCCGGTTCATGGCGGACGCGCACGCCGACGACAACGCGTACGAAGATCTCGACACCCGCGAGGCGATCACGTTCCGGCAGTGGGACGAACGCTCGAACCGCGTCGCGCGATGGCTCGCGGCGCGCGGCGTCGGCAAGGGCGACCGCGTGTCGGTCTATCTCCCCAGCGAGTACTGCCTCCAGTGGATCGTCGCGTACGCGGGCATCCACAAGGCCGGCGCGGTGTGCGTGCCGACCAACACCCGGCTCTCGGAACGCGAGCTCGCCGCGATCATCGGCCACGCGGAGATCTCGGCGATGGTCACCGGCGCGCCGATGCTCGCCAACGTCGCGGCGGTGCGCGGCAATATCCCGTCGCTCACCGCGATCCTCAGCCCCGACGCCGAGGGCAACGACGGCTCGGGCAACGACGGCTGGGCCAACGACATCGAGCCCTGGTCGGTGCTCGACGAGTTCGACTCGAGCGAGACCCAGGTGCCACTCGACCGCGACGACCTCGCCGACATCATGTACACGTCAGGAACGACCGGGCTTCCCAAGGGTGTCGTCGTTCGCCACCGCGACGTCGCGATGATGCCGAACGGCGATCCCAACTGGCTCGGCACCGGCTGGCTGCACGGCGCGCCGCTGTTCACGTTCGCGGGCATGTCGTTCATCTTCAACCCGATGAAGATGGGTCTGTGCGCGCTCTACATGCCGAAGTTCGACGTCGACCATTGGTTCGACGTCGTCGAGCAGCGCCGCCCGATGATGGTGTTCATGGTTCCCGCGATGGCCGAGCTCGTCACCGCGAGCACGCGCTTCGAGACCGCCGACCTCTCGGGGCCGTTCGCGATCTCGATCGGCTCCGCGCCGCTCGCGCCGCCGACGCTGCTGAAGCTGCAGGACAAGATGCCGCAGGCGACGGTGTCGAACTCCTACGGGCTCACGGAGGCCGGGCCCGCGTACATCACGATGCCGAAGGAAGAGATCCGCAAGCGGCTCGGCTCGGTGGGCAAGCCCATGCCGCCGATGGAAGTGCGGATCGTCGATCCGGAGACCGACGCGCCGTGCCCGCCGCACGTCGTCGGCGAGCTGCTCTGCCGCCTTCCCGGTAAGCAGCGCGAGTACTACAAGGACGACGACGCGACCACCAAGACGTGGACGACCGACGGCTGGCTGCGCAGCGGCGACCTCGCGTACACCGACGACGACGGGTTCATCTACATCTCGGGCCGGATGAAGGACATGATCATCCGCGGCGGCAACAACATCTACGCCACCGATGTCGAAGCCGTGATCATCGAGCACCCCGGAGTGCAGGAGGCCGCCGTCATCGGCGTACCCCACACCGTGCTCGGAGAGGACGTCGGCGCGTACGTCGTGCTCAAGCAGGACGCGACCCTCACCGACGACGAGCTCAAGGCCTTCTGCGCCGAGCGCCTCGCCGACTACAAACGTCCCCGGATCGTGCGCTTCGTCACGGAGCTCCCGCGCAATGCCACCGGCAAGGTCATGAAGCACAAGCTGCGCGACGACTTTCAAGCTGAGGAGTTCGAAGCTGACCGCTGATCGCGAGTGGTTCGAGATCACGCGCCGCAACGCGCGCTCGGTGCAGAGCACGATCGGTTGGATCTTCTGGGATCCGGGAGCCGTCGCGCGCTATCAGGCCCTCGGGCTCGCGGCGCCGCTCGGTTACATCGCGGCGCGCGCCACACCGCTCTCGCCCGCAGGCCCCGATGCCGTCATCGCCGCGTTCGGTTCGATCAGCCCGCCGGGCATTCGCATGGCGTTCGATCTCGTTGCCGCGAACACGACGTTCGAAGCCGTGTGGAACGCGCGAGACCGAGCGGTCGTCGCGGGGTTGCGCGAGCTCGCGCCGGCCATCGTCGATCCGTTGATCGCGTTCGGTCCCAGCTTGTGGACGGTGGTCGAGCAGCTCCCGACCGCGGGACGGGTGTTCTTCGCCGCACACCTCCGCATGCCGCGCGCCGCCGATCCTCTGCTGTCGGGATGGCACGCCGTGAACTGTCTGCGCGAGTGGCGCGGCGACACGCACTGGGCGCTCGTCGCCGCGGCCGGCCTGAGCGGCGGCGAAGCGTCGGTCCTGCACAACGCGTGGCTCGGTTACGAACGCGACTGGTTGCCCCGTTCGCGCGGCAGCGCTCCCGACGAGATCGACGCCGCGTGGGCGTCGTTGTCGCGCAAGGGTCTGGCCGCCGCCGGCGTCGTCTCGCCCGCAGGCATCGCGTTGCGTCAAGGCATCGAAGACGACACCGACACGCTCACCACACTGCCGTGGCAGCTGCTCGGCGCCGACCGGGCCGAGGCGTTCGCCCGTGAGCTCGAGCCGCCCTGCGAACGGCTCCTCGCGCGAGTCGACGAGACCGCCGGACCGAAATATCAGCCCGCTTCGCGCATCCGCCCTGGTCACTGAACTGTCGGCAACGTGACCATCGGCCGGCGACGCGGGTCGATCACCGTTGTTCCTCCAATGTTCTGCCAACTGCGACCAGAAACGCTCACCGTTTGCTTGTCCGTGGTGGCGGAGCGTGGTAGACCATCCCGCGGCGCTGCCAATAGGTGGCGCCTGGTCGAGCCACGGGGGGACCGGGCAATGTTGAAAGGGAAGTCGGTAATTGCAGGGATAGGAGCAGCGGTCATGCTGTCCGTCCCCATGGCGCTGGTGACAGCAGGATCCGCGTTCGCGGTTCCTTCCTGTCTCGCTTCCAACTTTCCCGCCGTTTCCGGCGGTGAGTCGTCACTGAAGGTTTCCTGCATCGTGCCCGTCGGCACTGCCGCAGGGACGAAGACGACGATCAAGGACTACGCGCAGGCTCGTTGGCACTCCGGTGCTGCCCGTCTGAGCGCGGCCGACGGCACCTTCACCTCGGGCAGTGCGGTCGTCACGTCCACGACCGGCCACTTCGTTGCCGGCGACGTGAACCACCAGGTGACGAGTGATCTGCCCGGCATCCCCGCCGGCGCGTTCATCAAGACGTTCACGAGCGCAACGTCGGTGACGCTGAATGTCGTCACCACGGCATCGGCGACCACCGCGGTGCTCACCGTCGAGAACAGCAGCGCGCGCCACGCCACCGACGTCACCCGGTCGGCCACGACCTTGCTCACGTCGGCAACCGCGAACTTCAAGGCAGGCGACGTCGGCGCGATCGTCACGGGCACCGGCATCAAGCCGGGCACGAAGATCAGCGTCGTCGGCGTCTCGGGCGCGAACACCACTGCGACGATCTCGCAGCCCACGAACCAGGCCGGCTCGAACGGCTACCTCACGATCAACCCGGTCCTCCAGCCGGCGAGCAACCGTAAGGTCACCGACCTGCACAACCCGTCGGCCGCCGCGAGCGCGACGATCATCTCGGCGACCGCTGGATTCACGCAATCCGACGTCGGCCTTGCGGTCGTGGGCATCGGTACCGGATGGCCAGTCGGTGCACGGATCATCACGGTCACGAGTGCAACCACCGCGGTGATGAGTGCGACTGCGACGCTCGGCGTTGCGGCAACCCACGTCGCGCTCATCGGTAACCCCGACGTCGGCGCTCCGACCGACGGCTCGACGGTCGCACAGCTCGGTGCCGAGCTTCAGCTCAGCCCGACGCTCGTGGCCTCGTCCGACGACTGCGCCAACCACACACCCGAGGGCTTCTCGATCCAGGGCACGTGGGAGAACCCGGCATCGTTCGTCGCACCGTCGCTCACCCTTGGTGCGGCTCCGTCGAACTCGGTTGGCCAGATCGTGTACAACAACTCGTCGGCGGCGTTTGCCGGATACGTGGTGCGGAGCCTCACCGGCACGTACACGTTCATCATCCCGGTGTTGCCGACGGCGCTCGCACAGTGCGCGGGCACCGCACTCGGCAGCGTGTTCACGTTCAACCCGATCACGGCCGGTCAGTCGTTGCTGCCGACCGGTCTTGCGGCTCCCAACACCGCGGTCGTCCGCGGCTACGCCGACTTCGTTGGAGCTGTGCCTCCTGCGAACACGGCAGGAACCGTGACGGTCGGTACGAACGCTCCGATCACGTTGACCGCCTGTGCGGTCAGCCGTCAGCTCAACGGACCGACGACCTGGGCCTGCGGCCAAGGCTGATCTCGGTCACATAGCATCTCCCAGCGGGGGGCGGGCTCAGCCCGCCCCCCGCTTCGTTGTCGTCCGTCCAACGCACCGTTCCGTCTGGCAGAACCTCTGATGCACTTCCTGCGCCGCGTGCTCGTCCCACTGCACGTTGTCGCGCTCGTCACGGCGGCGCTCTTGAGCGGCGCGCCGACCGCGTCCGCAGCGGCGGCCGACACGACGCTCCTGCAACCCGGCTGGGCGGTCACCGCCGCGACCGTCTCGTGTCCCGGTCAACCGCAGCGCTCGATGACGAGCCTGCAAGCGGCGACCTTCCTCCAGTCGTTCATCGCGGATGCGTTCTTCTCGCACCTCAAGGTTCAGGACCCGCCCGCGGGAGTCACGCGGTGTACGGTCACGCTCGCCTCGATCTTCGCCGGCGAGCCACCGCAGCCCGCCTCGCCGGTGGGTTACGCTACGAACGGCACGAAGGTCTGGGTGCAGATCCCTCCGGGCAAGTGGAGTGTCGCCAAACAGACCCAACGGGCCATCGACAGCTTCGCGGGACACGGCACCTACGTCCCGGTCGCGAACGCTCCGACCACCACTCCCGCGTCGTCACCGAAGACGACGGCGCCGGCTACGTCTGACTCGTCCCACGGCTCGAGCACCACGTGGATCTGGATCGTCGTCCTCGCTGCCGTGGTCGTCCTGGCCCTCGCGGCCGTCATCCGGTCGCGACGCCGCCGGTCGGCGACCACCACCGCGGGACCACCACGTCAGACGTGAGGTCGCTCGTGTTCTCCCGCAGACCATCTCGCACGGGTCTCGTCGCACTCGCCTCCCTGGCCCTGTTGATCGGTGTGACGGCGACATCGAGCGGCTCGACAGCCGCCGCAGCCTCGACACCGACCACGGCCTGTCCGATCCCGGAGATTCTCGGCGGGATGACCGCCGTCGGCGCAACCATCGCGACACCGGGCTCCGCACCGCGCACCCTCGACCAGCGTCAAGCGACGGCGTTCATGCAGACCTGGGTCGCGTACTCGGTGTTCGAGAAGCCGCCGCAGGAGCACCCGCCGGCGAACCTGCGCGTCTCGACCCTGACCGTCAACACCGTGCAGGACGGATCGCCGTCGCCGTTCACGGTCTTCTACGCAACCGACGGCACCAGCGCCTGGGTGGGCGCACCCGCGCCGGCGCCGGTGCCCCCGCCGCCGAACGATCAGAAGTGGATTCGCGCGCCCCAGCCGGCCAAGACGATCGCCGCGTTCAACGGGACCATGGCTCCAATCTGCGCCCGCCCCGCGTCCTCGGCATCGACCACGCCCGGCAAGCTGCCCGTCAAGGCCGACGGCACGTCGTCGGACAACGGAACGTTCTGGATCCTCATCGTCGCCGGAGTCCTGGTGGTGGCCGCCGCCGCGGTCGCCGTGGCACGTGTCCGGCGGCGACGCACCGCCTGACCCGAGCGGCGCTCCATCAGCTCGGCGCGCCGGCGGTCCACGCCGCGTCGAGCGGGTTGCGTCCGTCGAGGCCGCCGACCGACGCATAGGGCCGGAAGCGGATGAACACCTGACGCGAGTGGAACGGCTTGCGCTCACCCTCGGCGATCGCACTCGGGTGGGCCGGTTCGGCGTGTCCGTACGCGTAGGTCGCGAGCGCACGCGTCGATTCCCAGAGCGAGAACGTCGAGACGAACGGCGGTCGCGCGAGCCCCGTCGCCCAGACGAGCCCGGGGGCGCGCAATGCACGCGCTTCGGCCTTCGCGCTCGTGCGGAGGAAGCGCACGAGCTGGGTCGGGTGCAGCCTCCCCATCGTGAGCGCGGCAACCGGACCGTCCTGGTCGACCGCGCGCGTCGCCGGCGTGTCACCCGGCAGGCCCGGCCACGCGCCGAACGCCCGCAGCGGCTCGAGCCGAACGTGCCAGCCACCCGCAAGCTGCGTCGCCAACCAATGGTGGTCGAGGAAGCGGTCGAGATCGTCCTCGTCGTCCCAGAACGCCGCGAACGCGAGCCGGCCGAAGTCGGGCCGCCCGAGGATCGCGGCGCTCAACGGCGCGGTGATCGCCACCTCGGCATTGCGCAGACCCTTCACGTCGACGGGTTTCGGCGGCGTACGCAGCACCGACAGGACCGAGCGGGGACCGATGTTGGCGACGTGGACCGAAGCAATCATGGCGCCCTCCGTAGGAGCAGCCGCAGCCGCCGCAACCAGCGCGAGACCAGACGGCGAAGCGCACGCGGATGCGACCATGTTGGTCGTCGGCAGCGTACCGACGGCGCGTTCACCTCGACGAAGCGGCGCGGCACCCTACGATGCCCGAGCGGAGGGGCGACCAGGAGAAGGACGGGCAACCAGATGCGAATGAAAGTGCCGGCGACCGTATGCCTGCTGGCCGCACTGGCGGTCGGGCTGTGCGCGTGCTCGAGCAGCGGGAGCTCGGGAGCCACCGGTTCGAAATCGACGTCGACCACCGGGCCGGCGGGGCCGCCCTACCAGGTCAAGCGGTTCACGCTCACGTTCATCGACACGTCGCGCCCGACACCGCGCAACGGCTCGTATCCCGGCGCGCCGAGCCGCACGCTCCCGACCGTGATCTCGCTTCCGGTCGGCGCTGCCGAGCCGCTGCCGTTCGTGGTGTTCAGCACCGGGATCGGCGGCACGGGCACGAACTACGAGGGCTTGTACCGGCACTGGGTCGAGGCCGGGTACGCGGTGGCGACACCGGAGTTCCCGCTCTCCAAGGCCGGCGCTCCCGGAGGCGCCACGGCCGCCGACCTCGGCAATCAACCCGGCGACGTGCGCTACGTCCTCGATCAGCTCCTGCACCTGTCGGCGGCCAAGGTCGGGCAGCTCGCGGGCAAGCTCGACCCGAATCGGATCGCGCTCGCAGGGAAATCGCTGGGCGCGCTGACGACGCTGCGCACCGCCTTTCTCGTGAGCAATCACGAGAGCCGGGAGAATGCGGTGATCTCGTTGACCGGCGGAGGCAACGCCGGCAGCGGCGCCGACAAGATGTTCACCGGCGTGACGGTCCCGCTGCTGCTGGTGCACGGCGACGACGACCACACCGTGCCGTACTCCGCCAGTGTGAGCGCGTTCGCCGTGGCCGAGCCACCGAAGTTCCTCGTCACCCTCTTCGGCCAGGACCACGGTGGCGCGTTCGACGGCGAGCAGAATGCGGCCGCGCGCGTGGTCGTCGCGGTGACACTCGACTTCCTCGACGCGTACGTCCGAAACGCGCCCGATGCCCTCGAACGACTCAAGCGCGACGCAACGGTCGCCAAGGTCTCGTCGTTCCAGCAGAAGACGTTTCGGTGATCGCGGTGCGGGTGGTTGCACAATGATCGACTTGGAGCAGCGCGACAACGTCTGGCTGCTGACGATGCGCAACGGCGAGAACCGCTTCAATCTCGAATCGATCGCCGCGCTCCACGAGGCCCTCGATCGCGTCGAGGCCGTCGATGGACCGATCGCGCTGGTGACGACGGGCGAAGGCAAGTTCTATTCGAACGGGCTGGATCTCGACTGGCTGATGGGCGCCGGGACCGAGGCCGCGAACTTCATGGACGACGTGCACCACCTGCTCGGTCGCGTGCTCGGCTTCGCCGGCGTCACCGTCGCGGCGGTCAACGGTCACGCGTTCGCGGCGGGCGGGATGCTCGTGGCCGCGCACGACTTCGTCGTGATGCGCGAGGACCGTGGCTACTGGTGCCTCCCCGAGGTCGACCTCGGGCTGCCCCTCTCCCCCGCCATGTACGCGGTCGTGGCCGCGCACATTCCTCAGGCGGCCGTGAGCGACGCGCTCATCTCGGGCCGGCGTTTCGACGCGCCGGCCGCACTCGCTGCCGGCATCGTCACCGAAGCGGCGGCCGAGACGCTCGTCGTCGAGCGTGCGATCGCCCGGGCGGCGGAGCTCGCGTCGAAGAGCCGCGAGGTGATCCGCGCGCACAAGCAGCTCATGTACGGCGACGCGCTGCGGCTGTGTGGCGTCGCTTGAGCTCGTTCAGCCGCCGAGCTCGGCGAGGGCCCGCCGGTTGAACGGTGAGAGCCGCGCCGCGAACTGACGCACGGTGTCGGTACGACCGACGGCTTGGTACGCGACGAGAAACAGGTGGCCCCATTGACGCGCGTGCAGCCCGCACACGAGGTCGAACGCGGGCAGGTCGACGGGCTCGAGGCCGGTGATTTCCACGTAGTGCTCGAGCAGCCGATCGGCACCCTCGATGCCGTACAGCAGCGTGACGTCGGCGCGGCAGTACGCGACCTCGTACCAACGGGGACCGAGGTGCAGGTCGCCCCAGTCGATCACTCCGCTGAGCCGGTCGCGCCGCCAGAGCGTCTGGCAGGGATGGAAGTCGCCGTGGATCAGCACCGGTGGCCAACCGCCGCGCGGGAGGGCGGCCTCGAGCACGTCGAAGGACCGCGCGACGAACGGGCCGCCACGGAGGTCGGGACGCTTCCACGTCTGCGCATCGGGAGCGTGGAGCACCGGCCCCGAAGCGCCGTCGGGCGACGTCGCGTGGATCGTCGCCATCGCCAGTGCAAGCTGTCGGAGCCAGTCGTCGACATCGCGAGGAGTCGCATCCGCGCGTCCGGGAACGTCGGTCATCACGAGCGCGGGAACACCGAACCAGGTTCCCTCGGCATCGAGCACGAGGGGCTGCGGTGTCGGGAGGTCGACGCGCGCCGCGAACTCGAGGCACGCCCACTCGTCGGCGGCAGAATCGTCGTCGGGGCGGAACCGCTTCACGACGACTCGACCGCGCGGGCCGTCGAAGTCGACGGCGAAGACCTGGCTCATGAGTCCCCCGCTGAGGCGGCGCACGCGACGAATCGATGCGCCCTCCGCGATGTCGGCCGCCAGACGCGACCACCCGGCTCGGTCGTTGGCATCCACCGGTCGAGCCTGTCAGCCCTGACGTCGCCGCGCCCCGCAATTCCGCCGCGAGCCCGTCTCGACATCGCGAGCCCGTCTCGACATCGCGAGGCGAAACTAGGGTGCCGCGATGCGATTCGGGCTGCACGTCCCGCAACTCGGCGCGTTCGGCGAGCCCGGCGACCTCGTCGACCTCGCGGGCCGGGCCGAGGCCGTCGGGTGGGACGGCTTCTTCGTGTGGGATCACGTCATGCACGCAGGAGATCCGCCGGCGTGCGACCCGTGGGTCGCGCTCGGTGCCATCGCGGCGTCGACCGAGCTCATCCGCATCGGACCGCTCGTGACACCGCTCCCCCGGCGCCGGCCGTGGAAGGTCGCGCGCGAAGCCGTCACCGTCGATCGCCTGTCGAACGGCCGGATGACGCTCGGCGTAGGAATCGGCACCGACCACTACGGCGAGTTCACCAAGTTCGCGGAGCCGGCCACCGACGATCGCCGGCGCGCCGCGTGCCTCGACGAGGCGCTCGACCTCGTGACCGCGTTGTGGAGCGGCGAACGGATCACCTTCGAGGGCACGCACTACACCGCGACCGACGTCGTGCAGATTCCGCGTCCGATCCAGGTGCCGCGCATCCCCATCTGGTGCGCGGCGGCGTGGCCGAACCTCACGCCGCTG
>JBBSEC010000049.1:0-32193 GCA_038240075.1 Acidimicrobiia bacterium | reverse complement strand
GTGCTCGAAGGCGGCGAACCCGAGGGGATCGTGGTATCCGAGTTCCCTACCCCGTCGCAGCTCGCGCGCCTCGCGGAGCCCGGTGATCTCATCGAGGGGCGCGGTGACGTGCTCACGGTCATGACCGACGACCGGCCGGGCATCTTCAGCAAGGTCTCGGGCGTGCTCGCGCTCCACGGCCTCGACGTCGTGTCGGCAGCGGCCTACTCGAGCGACGACGGGCGCGCGCTGGCGGAGTTCCGCGTCTTCGACCGCGTGCGCGACGCGGCGCCGTGGGACCGGGTCGAGCGCGATCTGCTGCGCGCGCTCGACGGGCGGCTCGCGCTCCAGGCCCGGGTCGCCGACCGCGCGCGGGCCTACGCCGGTCGCCAGCGCGCCGCGTGGCGCCCGCCGACCGCGACGGTGCGGTTCGACAACGCGGCGTCGCAGGCGGCGACGGTCATCGACGTGACCGCCGCCGACGGGATCGGTGTGCTCTACCGCATCACCCGCGCGCTCGCCGAGCTCGATGTCGACATTCGCTCGGCGCGGGTGCAGACGCTCGGCGTCGCGGTGGTCGACGCCTTCTACGTGCTCGATCGCCGCGGCGTGAAGATCACCGATCCCGAGACCGCCGCCGAGATCGAGCGGGCGATCCTCCATCACCTCGGCGACTGAGTCGGCGAGTAGCTCGTAACATCCGCGCCATGCGCAGGGTCGTGTGTCGCGAGATCGGATCGCCGGACAAGCTCGAAGTCGAGATGGTCGGCGCGCCGCAGCCGCGTCCGGGGCAGGTCGTCGTGGCCGTCCGCGCGGCCGGCGTCAACTTCGTCGACGCGCTGCTCGTGATGGGCAAGTACCAGATCAAGATGACGCCGCCGTTCACGCCCGGGACCGAGATCGCCGGCGAGATCGTGGCGCTCGGTGACGGCGTGTCGGGCTGGTCTCTCGGCGACCGGGTCGCGGCAACCTGTGGGATGAACGGGTTCGCCGACCAGGTTGCGATCGGAGTGCCGGCGCTGCGCGCGGTTCCTGACTCGATGACCTTCGGGCAGGCGGCCACGTTCGTGCAGAGCTACGCGACGATGCTCTTCGCCTTCACGCGTCGAACGGCAGTGCGCGCGGGCGAGACCATGCTCGTCCTCGGCTCGGGTGGTGGCATCGGTCTCGCGACGGTCGACCTCGCACGCGTCCTCGGTCTGCGCGCGATCGCGGCCGCCTCGACGCAGGAGAAGCTCGCGAGCGCCGAGGCGCAGGGCGCGTTCGCGTCGATCGCGTACGAGACCGAGGATCTCAAGACCCGGGCGCGTGAGCTCTCCGACGGCGGTGTCGACGTCGTCGTCGACATCGTCGGTGGCGCGCACGCCGAGCCCGCGCTCCGTGCTCTCCGCTCCGGAGGCCGCTACCTCGTGATCGGTTTCGCGTCGGGAACGATTCCCACGCTGCCGCTCAACCAGGTGTTGCTGAACAACCGCACGGTCGTCGGTGTCGACTGGGGTGGCTGGGCGATGAAGAACCCCGAAGAGAACGCCGCGCTCGACCTGGAGTTGTTCGCGCTCGCGGGTCGCGGTGAGCTGCGCCCGGTTGAGCCCCAGGCGTTCCCCCTTGACGCGGCGGGCCGGGTCTTGACCGACCTCGCCGAGCGCCGCATCGTCGGCAAGGTCGTCATCGTCCCGTAGCCGGGGAATCCGGCCGGGTGGCCGGGAGTTTGGAAGACTGAATCCGACAAGGGAGCATCGATGGAAGTCAAAGAGCTCGGTCACCTGGTTCTGTACGTGCGGAACGTGGAGCGGTCGGCGGCCTTCTATCGCGATGTTCTCGGATGGCGGCAGATCCTTCCGGGCGAGGGGCAGGGAATGGGGTTCCCCGCGGCCGCGTTCTCGTCCGGTCGCACACACCACGAGCTCCTGCTCATCGAGGTCGGCGAGGACGCGACCGCGCTACCACCGGGTCGCCACGTCGGTCTGTACCACTTCGGTCTGAAGGTCGGCGACACCGACGAGGAGCTTCGCGACGCGTTGGCGCGCTTGCACGAGGCGGGCGTCACCGTGGTCGGCGCGACCGATCACGCGGTGACCCACAGTCTCTACATCCTCGATCCTGACGGGAACGAGATCGAGCTCTACATCGACGTCGCGGGCGTCGACTGGGTGAACGACCCCGCGCTCATCGGCGCTCCCGGTCGCGCGCTGCGCCTGTAAGCGGCCCGTTCAGGCAAACGCCTTGTTGTAGTCGACCGAGGCCCAACGTTCGGGGCTCAGGGCGAAGGTCACGTCGGCCTCCGCGCGTGTCGAGAGGTGGTACGCCTCGCCGAGCTCGGCGCCGAGGTAGCGGTGGGCACGATCGCGGCGCTCCTGGTCCGTCGAGGGACCGCGCTCATCGATGCGTCCGGTAATGCTCACGTACCGATACGGCGCCGCTTCCGACTGCGCGCACAGGGTTGCGCGGCCGGCCGCACGCAAGAGCCTGGTCTTCTGTGATGACGCGCCGACCGAGAACGTGATCGTTCCGTCGGATTCAACGGTGTACCAGAGCGGTGATGCGATCGGAGCGCGATCGGGCGCCTCGATGGCCAGCACTCCCACGCGCGGAATCTCGGCGAGGAAGAGCATCCGTTCATCTGGGGTCATGCGCAGGTCCACCCACGCATGCTGGCACGTGACGACTACGGTCGCAGGGTCGTGTCGGTGGCCGACCACAAGGGAGTGCGAACATGGCGTCTGAACCGGAGTCTGCCGGCCGCGTCGATCCGCTGGCGCACTTCCGGATCGACGGGCTCGTCGCGATCGTCACCGGAGCCAGCTCCGGGATCGGATCGCGTGCCGCGCGGGTGCTCGACGCGCTCGGCGCCACGGTCGTCGTGTCGGCCCGCCGCACCGATCGCATCGAAGCGCTCGCCGCGTCACTCACCCACGGCGACGCGCTCACGTGCGACGTGAGTGTGCCCGGCGCGTCGGCGGCCCTCGTCGAGCAAGCGGTCGCGCGGCATGGTCGCGTCGACATCGTCATCGCCAACGCGGGCATCACCACGACGACTCCCGCGCTGCGTGAGCCGATCGACCGGTTCTCGGAGGTCGTCGCCGTCGACCTGGTCGCGCCGTTCGAGCTCGGGCAGGCGGCCGTTGCCCACATGCGCGAGGCGAAGCACGGGGGCAGCATCGTCAACGTCGCGTCGGCGGCCGCGTTCTCGTCGACCCCGCTGCTGCCACAGGCCGCGTACGTCGCCGCGAAGACGGGCCTCGTCGGCCTGACGCGCGAGCTGTCGCTGCAGTGGGCGCGCTACGGCGTGCGGGTGAACGCGCTGTGTCCCGGGATGTTCGCGAGCGAGATGACCGCGGCGCTCGTCGATGTCGATGAGCTCAGGACCGAGTTCGAGAAGTCGGTGCCGTTGCAACGTATCGGGCAGCCGCACGAGCTCGACGGCGCGATCGCGTTCCTCGCCAGCCCGGCCAGCAGCTACATGACGGGAACGACGCTGCTCATCGACGGCGGCGGTCGGGCGTAGCGGGTGGATCGGCGCGCACGGCTTCGAAACCTCTTGGTGCGGTCGCGCGAGCAGGTGCTCGCGGCCGCGGTGGTCGGGTTCGCGACCGGTCTCGCGGTCGCCGGGTTCGATCGACTCACCGTGAACGTCGTGTTCGACCGCGGCGTCGCGCACCTTCCGATCGGGATCCTTGCGTTCGCGCCCGCGATCGGGCTGGCGGTCGCGGCGCTCTGGCTGCGCGGTCCGGGAAAGGGTGTGAGCCCGTCGACGGCGGACGAGTACATCCAGTCGTTCCACGATGGTCGGCCGCTGGGCGTGCGCGACCTCGTCAACCGGATGGTCGCGGCCGTCGCGACGCTCGGGAGCGGCGGCGCCCTCGGTCTCGAAGGCCCTTCGATCTACCTCGGCTCGTCGTTGGGATCGATCGTGCAACGGCGATTCCGCGTGCAGCTGCGCGCGGCCGACCGCAACTTGCTGCTCGTCGCGGGCGCGGCGGCGGGAATCGCGGCGATCTTCAAGGCGCCCGCGACCGGCGCGATCTTCGCGATCGAGGTTCCGTATCAGGACGATCTCGCACGGCGCATGCTGCTTCCGGCCCTGGTCGGTGCCGCGTCGGGCTACCTGGGCCTGGCTGCGATCGTCGGTACGGCACCGCTCGTGCCGGTCCACGGTTCACCGCCGTTCTCGTTCGTCGATCTCGCGGGCGCGGCCGGGCTCGGCCTCGCTGCCGCGTTCGGCGCGCGCGCCTTTGCCTGGTTGCTCCTGCGCGCGAAGCGCTTCGCGGCCGAGAGCCATCCGGTCGTGCGGGTCGTCGGCGCGGGCGCCACGATTGCCGGTCTCTTCGCGCTGGGTCGTGTGATGACGGGCGAGTCGCTGGTGCTGACTCCGGGCTACAGCGTGATCACGTGGGCGCTCGATCCCAAGCGCGGCGTTGCGTTGTTACTCGCGATCCTGGTGCTGCGCTGTCTCGCGTCAGCCGCTTCCGTCGCCGGTGGCGGGGTCGGAGGCCTGTTCGTCCCGTTGGTCGTCGCGGGCGCGTTGCTGGGCCGCGCCTTTGCGGGCGCGCTCGGTCAGGGTGACACATCGTTGTTCCTCGTCGTCGGGATCGCCGCGTTCCTCGGCGCGGGCTACCGCGTGCCGCTCGCGGCGGTGATGTTCGTCGCGGAGACGACGGGAAGACCTGAGTTCATCGTGCCCGGGCTCATCGCCGCGGTCGTGGCGGAGCTGATGATGGGCCGCGCGTCGGTCACGAGCTATCAGGTCGCGCCCTCCGCCGACTGACGCACGGCGCGCTCACGGCTCGTGCTCAAGATGGGCAGGTCGTGCGCACGACTCCCGTCTGCCCGATGGGAACGTACGGGTCCGGAACGGGTCCGCCGGCGAAGCGGTCGCCGAGCCACTTCACGACATCGGCGGCGGAGTACGCAAGCGTGAACGGGTGGTCGCCTTTGGGATAGGTCCACTGTTCGACGTCCTGACCAATGCTGCACTCGTGCCGCACGAGGCTCGCCGTCGATGTCGGAGGGATCTGGTCGTCGGCACCGCCCTGGACGACCAGGAGCGGGGCCGCGCTCGGAGTCATGAAGCTCTCCGGGTCGTTGGCCATGAGAATGCGGCGCCAGGTCGGGATCGTGAACGGATCGGCTTTCACGGCGCTCGCGATCGTGACGTCGGCGAGCTTCGCTGGCAGCAGCGCCTCGGTCGGTTGCCTCAGCCCGAACTTCGGGATCGACACGCAATCGGTCGCGATCTCGTGCACCAGATCCATGCCCTTCGCGGTGAGGACCTGTTCGAGCGGCGCTTGCTCGTCGCCGTACGCAGCGTTCATTCCGACCAGCAGCATCAGGACGTAATAGTGGTATCGACTCTTCGACAGGTACGAGTACAACGTGCGGAGCTGCGACGGCGGCGCGCCGGCCACGACTCCCACGAGGTGAAGCTCGGGCGCGTAGGTCGCCGCGATGTTGAGGGTGAACATCGCGGTCTGCCCGCCTTCGGAGTAGCCCCACACCGCGTACGTCTTGCCCGCGTGGGCGGCGGGAAGCTGGCGCGCCGCGCGCACGATGTCGAGGACGTTGCGCGCCGCGCTGGTTCCGACAAGGTACGGCATGGTCCCCGGAGTACCGAGACCCACATAGTCGCTTGTGGTGATCTCCCAGCCGTTGTCGAGCATCTCGTTGGCCGGCGGCGGCGCCGCGGCCGTCGCGGCGAGCGACGGCGTGCAGTTGTCGCCCAGACCGGTCGTGCCGTGGCCCCACGTGATGACGGGGTATCCGGTCGACGGCGCAGGCCGCTTGGGCACGATGATGGTTCCGCTCACGACAACGCGTCTGTTCGTCGTCGAAAGCGACTGGTACAGCACGCGGTACACCGTGCCGTGAACATCGGGAGCCGCGACGCGCTCCGACTTGAGCAGCGTGCCCGCGGCACGCGCGTTGGCGACGGCCGACCGGTAGAACTCGGGAAGCGGTGCGGTCGACGGGTCGGCCCCGGACGCAGAGGTCGTGGTCTCGTCGCGGTCGGTCGACGCGGACTTGTTCGACGACGAGCACCCGGCGATCGCGACGATCACGACCGCCGCGACGACGGCGCGCGCGACACCGGCAGAACGAATCCGCATAGAGGGGGGCCTTACCCGGGGATGGGGGGATCGACACGCGCGCCCGGGGCGCGCGCGAAGCGGTCGGGGATGTCTTTCTCAGTCGACGAGGGATTGGTACACGAGCTGCTTGAGCTGCGGGCGGATCGGATACGTGCTCGAGGGCAGCAGTTGCGTGAAGAACGAGGCCGTGATCCGTTCGGCGGGATCGACCCAGAATGCCGTGCTCGCGGCGCCGCCCCACCCGAACTCGCCCCGAGTGGAGAGCACCTTGTTCTTGGCGGGATCTTCGACGACGGAGAAACCGAACCCGAAGCCGATGCCGTCGTAGGTGGTCTCCGCGAACAGCGGGCGACCGAACGCTTCGAGGTCGGCGCCACCGGGCAGGTGGTTGCGGGTCATGTACGCAACGGTGCGGCTTCCGAGCACACGCACGCCGTCGAGTGACCCTCCGCCGAGCAGCATCTGTGAGAACCGGTGGTAGTCGCGAGCGCTCGAGACCAGCCCGCCGCCCCCCGAGAGGTGCGCGGGCGGGCGCAACGCGGCGTCGCCCATCGCGTCGAGCCGGACGGTGCGTCCGGTGCGCGCGTGGCGGGTGTAGAGCGCGGCGAGTCGCGAGGCATTGCGCGCCTCGACCGAGAACGCGGTGTCCGACATCCCGAGCGGCTCGAAGATGCGAGTCCGGAAGAACTCGTCGAGCGACTGTCCCGATGCCACCTCGACGACGCGTCCGAGCACGTCGGTTGCGACCGAGTAGTTCCACTCGGCGCCGGGTTGGAAGAGCAACGGGAACGACGCCCACGCATCGCAGCAGCCGGCGAGATCGACACCGGCGGGCGCGCCCCATTCGTAGCCGGCGGCACGGTAGATCGCGTCGACGGGGTGCGCGTGGTGGAAGCCATAGGTGAGTCCGGCGGTGTGGGTGAGCAGATGCCAGATGCGCATCGGCTCGGTCACGGGCTCGGTGACCGGCGCGAGCGCGGAGCCGCTCCGGTAGACGCGCGTGTCGGCGAATGACGGGATCAGGTTGCTCACCGGATCCTTCAACTCGAACGCGCCCTCTTCGTAGAGCATCATCGCGGCGACCGACGTGATCGGTTTCGTCATCGAGAAGATGCGCCACAGGGTGTCGAGCTCGACCGGCAACCCGGCCTCCTGGTCGCGCTGACCGCACGTCGCGAGGTGCGCGATCTGACCGTTGCGGCTCACCAGCAACAGCCAACCCGCGAGGCGCCCGTCGTCGACGTAGCGTTCGAAATGGCGGTCGATGCGCGCCAGCCGATCCGGTGCAAAACCGGCTTCGGCCGGGTCGATCTCGGTCTTCAGCTCCACGCCGACACCTCCTCGGTCCGCCAATCACGTTATGACCCCGGGTCGTGACCGTACCGGCGCCCATGGATATGCTGGAAAATTCAGCCAAACCGATGAAAGGACCCGCTGTGCCGCCTGCGAGGAAGATGACTGCCGAGCACAAGGCCGCGCTCGCCAAGGGTCGTGAACAGGCAAACGCCGTGCGCGCCTACCTCGAGGCGCTCGAGGCGAATCGGCCCAAGCGGGGCCGGAAGCGCACACCGGAGTCCATCGCCAGGCGCATCGCGGCGATCGACACGCAATACGAGACCGCCGGTTCCCTGACCGCACTCCAGCTCCTTCAGGAGCGCAAGAACCTCGACGCGGAGCTCGCGGCGATGAAGAGCGACACCGGTCCGGACCTCGACAAGTTGCGGCGCGCGTTCGTGAAGCACGCGCGTGCGTACGGCGCGGCCAAGGGCATCGAGCACGCGACCTGGCGCGAGATCGGCGTGCCGGCCGACGTGCTGCGCGACGCCGGAGTGATGCGCGGGAGCTGAGCCGTCACTCGCCTGATGGTGGGTTAGTCGTGCGCCATGCCGACGACGGGTTGGTTCAGTTTGATACCGCCAGTGGATCCGTGGAACGCGGCGTCGCCGAATCCGAAGATGCCGCCGTCGGACGCGTCGAGCCAGTAGCCGTTGCCGGTCGTGGTCGCGGCGATGCCGACGATCGGGTAGTTGATGTGGATGCCGCCGGTGGATCCGTGGAACGCGGCGTCGCCGAATCCGAAGATGCCGCCGTCGGACGCGACCAGCCAGTAGCCGTTGCCGGTCGTGGTCGCGGCGATGCCGACGATCGGCGCGTTGAGGTGCGTGCCACCCATCGAGCCGTGGAACGCGGCGTCACCGAATCCGAACACTCCGCCGTCGGACGCGACCAGCCAGTAGCCACGGTTGTCGGGTGTGGGCGCCATCGCGACGATCGGTGACGCGAGGCGCAGCGAACCCGTCGAGCCGCGGAACGACGCGTCCCCGAACGGGAAGATTCCCCCGTCGGACGCGACGAGCCAGTAGCCGCGCGCGTCGCTGGTCGCGGCGATGCCGACGACGGGACGGTTGAGCGCAATGCCGCCGGTCGACCCGAAGAATGGACGGTTGAACGCGAAGACGCCGCCGTCGGACGCGACCATCCAGTAGCCCGGGCCAGACGTTCCGGCCATGCCGACGATCGGCCGGTTGAGCGGAAGGTTGCCGGTGGAGCCGCAGAACGGCGCGCCACCGAAGGAGAAGATGCCGCCGTCGCGCGCGACCGTCCAGTAGCCGCTGTGTGAGTGCTGCGTGACGCACGACGACGGCAGCGGTATCGGTGGCGCGTGGGGCGGTGGTCCGGAGGGACCGGCCAACGCGGTCACTCCGGTGTCGGTGCCGATGAGCAGCAGCCCGAGCGCGGCCGACGGTGACGCGAAGTGCGGTACCGTGCCGAGCGTGATCGTGGCGCGGGTCGCGCCGGTCGCGGGATTGAGCGCGTAGAGCGTGCCGCCTGGCCAGTCGATCGACCACAGGGCTCCGCCGGCGAGGATCGGTGGTCCTGCGCTGCTCGTCGCGGGACCGGACCAACCCGACGAGACCGAGCGGTGCACGGTGTCGACGTTGATCTCCTTGATGTGCTCGCGACACGGCACGTAAAGGTGGTGGCCGTCGAACGCGGTGCCGCCGTCCGCGTCGCCCGTGCACGTCGGAATCGACTGGAGCAGCCCCAGATGCGTCGTGTCGAGCAGGTAGCCGATGTGTTGCTTGCCGACGTCGAAGATCATGTTGTTGCCGAGTCGCGACGGTCCCGATGAACCGAGGTCTTCGTCGTTGGTCGCGTTGCTTCCCGAGAAGTTCGCGAGGAGGTGCAGGGTAGGACTCAGCTTGAGCACGCTCTCGCCGTAGTCGCCGGTGGCGGGCACCGCGTTTGGATTGCCGGTCGAGACGTAGACGTTTCCGGCGGCGTCGAGCGACGGCCCGTTCGTCGCCCAGATCGCGCCGAGTCCCGTGTGCGGAGTCGGATCGAACGCGACCTTGCCGGTGCCCTTCTCCGTGAGCGAGACGAGCCAGCCGTGATACGGACCGCAGTCGCCCGCGTAGCCGCCAAAGCCGACGTAGACCCGGCCACTGCCGATCGCGAGCCCGTAACGCTGCTGGATGTACAGCGGGTTCTGCACGCCTCCCGGGTCGGCGTTGGCCGACATCATCTGTGAGCCGGTGAAGACGTTGAGCCCGACGACCTGGTGGTGGATCACCTTGTTGGCGTCCTGGATCGCGGCGACGACGAACACTTCGTTCGTGTTGGTGTCGATCACGGGCGTCGACGTGATGCCGAGCGGATCGATGTTGCCGCAACCCACCTGCGCGACGACGTTCGTCACCGGCGTGCCGACGTGCACGCGCCACAGCACACGACCGTCGTGCGCGTCCATCGCGTACACCGTGTTGTTCTCGGTCGCCGCGATGACACGACCCTGGAACGCGACCGGCTGGCCGTACACGTTCTGATCGAGACTCGTCTTCCATGCCTGATGCGACGGGAGCAACGCGGGCTCACTCGTGTCGTTGCCCGTGTGCGCGCCGTCGCCGTGATACACCGGCCACGAGCTTGCGGCGTTCGCGACCGCTCCCTGCCAACCGACGAGAGCCAACGTCGCAACGAGCACGGGAACACAGCGACCGATCATGCGGCGAGGTGACATCCGCCCAGTGTTCCCGATCGGATCGACGAGAGTCGCGCGGCGGACAAACACGACAAACCGCTTTCACGGTAGGTTCGATGTCGTGCCCACGACGCTCCCCGCGCTGTCGCTCTCCGATTGGGCCGTGCTCGGCGTCGTCGCCGAGCGGCCGACGCACGGCTGGCCCGTCGTGCGCGAGCTCGCGGCCGACGGCGCGATCGGGCGGATCTGGACCGTGTCCCGGCCGCTCGTGTACCGCTCGATCGCCACACTCCTCGCCGAGGGGCTCATCGAGGAGTGTGGCGAGGCCGCGGGGGTGCGCGGCCCGCAGCGCACGATCGTGCGCGGCACGCGCCGGGGGCGGGCCGCCCTGCGCCGCTGGCTCGATGAGCCCGTCGATCACGTTCGCGAGGTGCGGAGCGAGCTGCTGGTCAAGCTCGCACTCCTCGACCGTGCCGGCCGGCCGTCCGACGCACTGATCGCGCGTCAGCTCGAGCGGCTCGATCCGGTGTTCGCGGCGGTCACACGCCGTCCCGCCGCCGGCGGGTTCGACGCCGTCCTGGCGAGGTGGCGCCGCGAGCAGGCGCTCGCCGTGCGGCGGTTCCTGCGCACGCAGATGGTGAAGGGGAGCTCGTGAGTCGCTTCGACGGAAAGGTCGCCATCGTCACGGGAGCCGGATCGGGGATCGGTCGCGCCACCGCCGTGCTGCTCGCGTCGGAAGGCGCCGCGGTCACCGTCGCCGACGTGCGCGCGACCGCGGCCGATGCGGTCGTCGCCGAGATCGTTGCGGCCGGTGGGAGCGCGCGGTCGCAGGTGGTCGACGTTGCCGATCCCGACGCGGTCGCGTCGATGGTCGCCGACACGGTCGCGGCGTTCGGCGGTCTCGACGTGTTGCACAACAACGCGGCTGCGCTCGACCAGAACCAGCGTGATCAGGATGTCGTGTCGATGGACCTCGAGACGTGGCACCGGGTGCTCGAGGTGAACCTCACCGGCCCGATGCTCGGCTGCCGCTTCGCGGTGCCGGCGATGTTGGCGCGCAGTGGCGGCTCGATCGTCAACACCGCGTCGGCGGCCGCGTTCTACGGCGGCACGTCGCTGCTCGCGTACAGCACGTCGAAGGCCGGGCTCGTCGCGTTGACCCGCAATGTCGCGACGGCGTACGGCGAGCGCGGGATCCGCTGCAACGCGGTGGCTCCCGGCGTCGTGGTCGCGCGCGAGGCGCAGGACGCGCTCGGCGGTCCGATGGGGGAGCGGCTGCGGCGCTACACGACGAGCCATCTCACGGGTCGGCTCGGCTATCCCGAGGAGATCGCGCGGGCGGTCGCGTTCCTCGCGTCCGACGAGGCGTCGTTCATCACCGGCGAGATCCTGCGCGTCGACGGCGGCTTCACGGCCCATTCGCCGACCTACGCGACCGACCGCGAGCTGGAGCGGCCCGCCGGCCCGGGGAGATCCGGGTAGGCCAAACGGCCCCTATCGACCACTCTCCGTAGTATCTTGAATACTTTCTGCTAGAGTCCGTCGCAAGGCGGAGGAAACGCGGGCGGCAGCGGAGCGATCCGGGCACCGGCTGTGGGGCTCCTTCCGGCACAGCAAGACATGACGGGCCAGCACGCCGTCAGTGCCTGATCCGCGCGCGCCCTCATCGGGTCCGTTCGAGCCGGTGCAAGACCACATTGCAGTTCGTGACAACTCAAGGGAGAGCTATGTCTGAAATCCACTCAACACCCGGCCGCGGGATCGCGCGTTCGGCGATGCTGCGCACCGGTGGAGCCCTCGTGCTCGTCGCCGGTTTCGCGTTCGCAGCCGCACCGTCGGCCAACGCGGTCGTCGCCGCAGTGAAGACCGCCTACGCCGCGCCGAACGGCACGGGCGGCGCGTGCTCGAAGGTGCAGCCGTGCTCGGTGACGACCGCGGTTGCGACCGCGACACCGAACACCCGCATCCTGCTGTCGGCCGGCACGTACGACGCGCAGCTCACGGTCGCGACCTCGGGTCTCACGATCCAGGGCAAGGGCGCCGTGGTCATCGAGCCGACGGCCGTCACGGCCAACTCGACGAAGTCGGACGGCACGACACCCGTCGAGGCGATCGTCGCGGTCGCGCCCGGAACGACCGGCGTCACGATCGCGAACGTCACGATCGACGGTTCGCAGGCCGGCTTCCCGGCGTGCACCGGCACCAGCTTCTCGGGTGTCGAGTTCCTCGGCGCGAGCGGCTCGCTGAGCCACGTCACGGTGCAGCACACGCAGCCCGCCGACGGCATCACGGGTTGCCAGGTCGGAGACGCGATCTACGTCGCGTCGTCCGGCGCGGGCTCGGCGAACGTTGCGATGACGAACGTCACGGTCGGCTCGTACAACAAGAACGGCATCACCTGCAAGGGTGCGGCAACGGTCTGTACGGTCTCGTCGGCCAAGGTCACGGGTACCCCGACTGCGGCGATCGCGCAGAACGGGATCCAGCTCAGTGGCGGCGCTGCCGGCTCGATCGACAAGGCGACCGTCTCGGGTGACACCAACCTGAGTGACTGCCACTGCGCCTCCGGCATCTTGATCTACCAGGCCGGAAGCGTCGCCCTCACCAACTCCAAGGTGAAGAGCTCCGACAACAACATCTACGTGTACCAGAGCAACGGCTTCTCCGTCTCGACGACGAGCTCGACCAACTCGACGTTCTACGACGGCCTGACGCTCGACAACGTCGATGGCGTGACGGTTTCCGGCGGAACGTTCTCGGCGAACGCCGGCAACGGCATTGGTTCCTACGGTGGCACGAACTCGGTGATCACGGGTACGACCACGAGCAAGAACCTTGCGTCCGGCATCTACCTCGACGGTTCCGATGGAACGGCGACCGGCAACTCGGTCTCGTCGAACACGGTGAAGTCGAACCACGCACAGGGCATCTGGGCCAACACCGGAGCGAACGCCAACACGTTCCAGTCCAACGTCATGCGGCACAACTCGCCGGATGCGCAGGACAACGGCAACGAGAACGCGTGGAACAGCAACGACTGCATCACGTCGTCGCCGAACACGGGCCTCTGCTCGTAGCAGCAAACGGGCTTCGGCCCATCCAGTAGTGATCGCAAGCGCCCCGCCCTCCCCGGCGGGGCGCTTCGCGTCAGCGATAGCTTGCGCGCATGAGAGACGTCCCCGACCAGCCCTTCTCGGGCTGGGATCCACCCGACTACCGCGTCGATGGCAACGGAAAGGTCGTCGGCGCGACACCGGGAGAGCACCACAACTGGGGTCGCTTCGGCGACCTCGATCAGATCGGTACGGCCAACCTGCTCTCGGCCGAACGCATCGCGGCGGCCGCCGCACTGGTGAAGACGGGCAAGCGGTTCTCGCTCGCGCTCCCCATCGGGCCGCCGACGCCGGGCGGGTACCGATCCGAGCCGCTGCACTTCTACGGGATGGCGGCGGGCGATGCCGTCCTCGGCAGCGGCCGGGGCGGTGCCGCGTTCCCGGTGTCGGACGACTACGTGGTCATGGCGCTCCAGGCGTCGACCCAGATCGACGGCTTCGGTCACGTGGGCGGCGACGGCACGTTGTACAACGGTTACTGGGCCGGCCTCGTCACCGCGACCAGCGGCGCGCGCCGGCTCGGGATCCACCACCTCGCGCGCGGAATCGTCGGCCGCGCGGTCTTGCTCGACGTCGCGCGACATCGCGGTGTCGAGCACCTCGAGCCCGGCTTCGGGATCGGTCCCGACGCGCTCGACGGCGCCGCGGCTGCGCAGGGTGTCGCGGTCGGACCCGGCGACATCGTGCTCGTGCACACCGGCCACATCAGCTGGAAGATGGGCCTCGACCCGTCGAGCCCCGAGGCGCGCACCCGCCACGAGCCCGGGATCTCCATCCGCGCGATCCCGTGGCTTCACGATCACGACGTCGCGATGATCGCGACCGACACCGCCGCGTGCCAGGTCGTGCCGCCCGAATCCGGTGAGCCGTTCCTCACGTGGCACGTCGCCGCACTGCGCGACCTCGGCCTGCTTGTGGGGGAGTTGTTCGACCTCGACGAGCTTGCGGCCGACTGCGCGGCCGACGGAGTATCGGAGGGATTCTTCGTGGCCGCGCCGATGCCCGTGGTCGGCGCGAGCGGATCGCCCCTCAACCCGATCTTCGTCAAGTGACCAACGGAGGCCCGTGACGTGAGGACCCCCATCTGTGACCGGCTCGGGATCGAGTTCCCGCTGTTCGCGTTCTCGCATTGCCGCGACGTCGTCGCGGCCGTCACGAACGCGGGTGGCTACGGAGTGCTCGGCGCGCTCGCGTTCAGTCCCGACCAGCTCGAGATCGAGCTGACGTGGATCGACGACCACGTGAACGGCAAGCCGTACGGCGTCGACTTCGCGATGCCGGAGAAGTTCGTCGGCAAGGGTGAGGAGTTCGACTTCGGCTCACTCGAATCGCTGATCCCCGCGGAGCATCGCGAGTACGTCGAGGAGGTGCTGGCGGAGTACCACGTGCCCGCGCTTCCCGAGGGCGTCGACGGTGTGATGAAGGCGGCGGGGCTCGGCGTCGAGCGCGAAGGACCCGGGCAGGTCGAGATCGCGCTGCGTCATCCCGTTTCGATGCTCGTCAACGCGCTCGGACCGCCTCCGGAGTACGCGGTCGAGGCCGCGCACGCGAAGGGCGTGCTCGTCGGCGCGCTCTCGGGAGCGACGCGCCACGCGCAACGCAACATCGAGCGCGGGGTCGACGTGATCATCGCCCAGGGGACCGAGGCCGGGGGTCACACCGGGGAGATCTCCACGATGGTGCTCGTGCCCGAGATCGTCGACACGGTCGGCCCCGACGTGCCCGTGCTCGCGGCCGGCGGGATCGGCCGCGGCCGGCAGATGGCCGCGGCGCTGGCGCTCGGCGCGCAGGGCGCGTGGACCGGATCGATCTGGCTCACGGTGGCCGAGTCCGACACGGAACCGTGGGTGATCGAGAACCTGCTCGCCGCGGGCTTCGGCGACACGGTTCGTTCGCGGTCGATGACTGGCAAGCCCGCGCGCCAGCTCCGGACCGGTTGGACGGAGGCATGGGAGCGTCCCGAGGCTCCGGCGCCGCTCCCGATGCCGTTGCAGGGCATCTTGTACGCCCCGGCCGCGCACCGCTTCATGCGCGCGCACTCGAAGGACCTCTCGGGCTCTCCCGTCGGCCAGATCGTCGGGCGCATGAACCAGGTGCGCGCGGCGAAGGATGTCGTCTTCGACATCGTCGAGGAGTGGATCGACACGACGCAGCGCATGTGCACGCTGTTGGACGAGTAACGCGCTCGACCGACTACGAGCTCTTCCCGACGTCGTACAAGTGATGCACCGGGTCGTGGATCAGGTAGCGCGCGAACGACTCGATGGTGAAGGTGGCGCCGTCGCCGCGGGTTCCGGTGCGTTCCCACTGGTCGCCGCCCACACCGTCGAACCGCTCGGCGATCCGGGCCGCGTCGGCCACGAGCTCGTCGGCCACGACGGCCGGGTCCTGCCCGACGTAGTTCTCGGCGACGGCGGTCGCGTCCTGGTCCCAGTTCGGGTACTGCGGGCCGTCCTCGGTGAGCATGAGCCGGAGCCGCTCGTCGTAGATCCGGAAGACGTCGCGCACGTGGCACGTATATTCGAGTGGTGACCACACGTCGTCGGTCGGCCTGATCTCGACGGCCCGGCCCCGCAGCACCCGCTGCCACGCCGCCGCGTTGCTCAGGATCATCGGGCCAATGAGCTCCCGCTCGAAGGCGCGGGCGTCGAATCTGCACTCGCCACACGGGCGCGTCAGCACCCACGTCCAGTCCTTGGTGTCGGGTGTGATCACACCCGACACTCTCGCGCGGTCACGCCGGTTGCTCGGCGTTCTCGACGCGCCCTTCCACCTGGTCGGAGAAGACGGGCGGCACGCCGCCGAGGCCCATCTCCGCAGCCTCCTCGAGTGCGCCGACCGACCCGTGCATCGCACCTTCGGGCGCGAGCGAGTGCGGGAGGTACCGGTACACGATCGCGGCGGCGCAGAACGAGAGCGCGGAACCGACGAGCACGGCAAGGTGCAGGCCGCCGACGAACGAGGTGTGCGCACCGTTGGTGAGCGCGGTGTTCGCCGTGCCGTGGAGCTTGCCGGCGACCTGCAACGCACCCGCGATCGACGTGCGGGCCGCCGAGCGGTCGTGCGGGCTGAGGTTCGTCACCAGGTGCCCGATCTGCGCGCTGTAACGCGACGCGGCGACGCTTCCGAGGACGGCGACGCCGAGTGCCGCGCCGAGCTCGCGTGACGCGTCGTTCATCGCGGAGCCGGCACCGGCCCGTCGGGGCGGAACCGCGCCCATGATCGACGCGGTCATGGGCGACATCGCGAGCGCGATTCCCGCCGTGAGCGGGATCACGCAGACGACCACGAGTGCGTACGGCGTGTGCGTCGTCAGCAACGTGAACATGAGGAAGGCCGTCCCGATGCAGAGCATCCCGAACGTGACGACGCGGTGCGCGCCGAAACGTGCGCACAACCGAGGCGTCATCGGCGCCACGACGAGCATGATCAGCGCGATCGGCATCAGGCGCAGCGCGGCGGAGAGCGCGCTGTAGTTGAGCACGAGCTGGAAGTACTGGGTGATGAGGAACATCACGCCGTACATCGAGGCGAACACGAGGATCATCCCTCCGGTCCCGGTGCTGAAGGCCGGGTTGCGGAAGTAGTGCATGTCGACCATCGGCTCCGCGACGCGCAACTCCCATGCCACGAACGCGCCGAGCACGACGATCGCAACCGCGAACGCGCCGAGCGTGCTCGCGCTCGCCCAACCGTGCGACGGTGCCTCGATCAACCCGTAGACGAGCGCGACGATGCCGATGATCGAGAGCAGCGAGCCACCGGGGTCGAAGCTCGCCTGCTCCGGGTCGCGCGACTTCGGAACCAGGAAGTGTCCCGAGACCAGCGCGAGCACGATGATCGGGACGTTGATGAGGAACACCGAGCCGTACCAGAAGTGCCCGAGGAGGAGCCCGCTCGCCACCGGGCCGAAGGCCCCGGACGCGCCCGTGATGCTCGCCCAGATCGCGATGGCCTTGGGTCGTTCGTGCGGCGGGAAGACGTTGATGATGATCGAGAGGGTCGACGGCATGATGAACGCGCCCGCCGCGCCCATCACCGCGCGGCACGCGATGAGCTGCCACATCGCCGTCGACAGCGACGCGAGACCAGCGCCGAAGAGGAACAGGAGCAGGCCGAACTGGAGCGCGCCCTTCCGCCCGAACCGGTCGCCGATCGCGCCGGTGGAGAAGAGCAGGCCGGCGAAGACGAGCGAGTAGATCGCCACGATCCACTGCAGCTGTGACTCGGTCGCGTGCAGGTCACGAGAGAGGGTGGGGAGGGTGACGTTCAGGCTCGAGTTGCCGACGAACACGATCAGCAGGCTCAGGCAGAGCACGCCGAGCGTCAACCAGCGGCGGTCGTGCTGTTCGGCTGCGGTGGTCGGCGCGGCGACGAGCATCAAGACTCCGGGGGGAGGAGAAGGATCAGAAGTGGAACTGCCGTTCCGTATCATAGACTATAATCGGAATCGTGCTTCCGCTTGAATCGGATATCCAGACCCCGCCCGGCCGTCAGCAACGGGTCGACGCCCGCCGCAACCGCGAACGGGTGCTGGCCGCCGCCGAGGAAGTGTTCGCCCAGGAGGGGTTGAAGGGCCAGATCGAGGAGGTCGCCCGGCGCGCCGGAGTCGGCGTCGGCACCGTGTGCCGGAACTTCCCCACCAAGCAGGCGCTCGTCGAAGCCGTGCTCACGTCGATGTACGAGTCGCTGCTCGGTCAGGCCCTCGAGGCGCTCGAGCACCCGGACGCGGGAGCGGCGTTCGAGCAGTTCTTCGTTGCCCTTCCCGAGTTCCACGCGCGACACCGCGCCCTGGGCGAGCAGATGGCGAACGAGCTCGAGCTGCCGACGAGCGCGCAGCCGCTGCGTGAGGAGCTGACGCGGGCGCTCACCGATCTGGTCGTGCGCGCGCAGGCAAGCGGCGCGATCCGCAACGACATTGGCCCGGCCGACGTCTCGTTGCTCTTCGCCGGTGTCGCGCACGCGACCGCGTTGGCGGGCGAGGTGCAACCCGTGTTGCGGGAACGCTACGTGCGCATCATCCTCGACGGAATGCGACCACGCGAGGCCTCGGCGCTTCCCGGCCGCCCCCTCGACTTCGCGCAGCTGCGAAAGATGAAGCAGCGGCGCGCGAAATGACCACGAACGGCGCGGCCCCCGCCGTCGGCGCGCACCCCGATCCGGCGCATCTCGATCCTGCACGATGGGTGACCCTCGCGATCGTGCTCCTCTCGGCGTTCATCGTCGTGCTCGACAACACCGTCCTCAACGTCGCGATCCCGACCATCCTGCGCGACTTCCACACCACGCTGCCGGCGCTCGAATGGGTCGTGACCGGCTACGCGCTGACGTTCGCGACCCTGCTGATCATCGGCGGCCGGCTCGGCGACATCTACGGGCACCGGCGCATCTTCATCATCGGGGCGGCACTGTTCGGTGTCGGCTCGCTCATCGCGTCGGTCGCGACGTCGGTGCCGCAGCTGATCCTCGGCGAGGCGATCATCGAGGGAATCGGCGCTTCGCTGATGCTGCCGGCCACGCTCGCACTCCTCTCCGGCACGTTCCACGGCCGCGAACGCGCGACGGCATTCGCCGCGTGGGGCGCGAGCGCGGGCGTTGCCGCGGCGTGCGGCCCCGTCGTGGGGGGCTTCCTCACGTCGAACTACTCGTGGCGCTGGTCGTTCCGGATCAACGTGATCATCGCCCCGCTCGCGATCATCGGCGCGTTCGTCTTCATGCGCGACAACGTGAGCACGCGCCGGCGGGTGAAGATCGACGTGCTCGGCGCGCTGATCGTAGCGACGGGCATGTTCCTGTTCGTGTTCGCGCTGAGCGAAGGCGGCACCTACGGCTGGCTGACGCCGGTCGAGAAGTTCTCCGTCGCCGGGCGGGTGGTCTGGCCGGCCTCCCGTTCGGTTTCGATCATGCCGATCGTGTTCGTGGTCGCGCTCGTGATCCTGTGCGCCTTCTACTTCGTCGAACGGAGCAAGGAACGCCGCAACGCGGCGCCCCTCTTCGAGTTCGCACACCTGAAGCTGAAGAGCTACCGCTACGGGCTGCTCACCGGCCTCGTGCTCGCCATGGGCCAGCTCGGGCTCAGCTTCGTGCTGCCGGTCTTCCTGCAGGACGGCAAGCACCTCACCGCCGCGCGCAACGGCTTGTGGTTGTTGCCGACCGGTCTTTTCGTGATCATCGGCGCGCAGGTCGGAGGACGGCTCATCCGCAAGGTCGGTGCGACGGTGGTCGTGCGGATCGGGCTCGTGCTCTACGCGGTGGGTGTCGCGCTCGTCCTGCGTTCGATCGACCTGAATCTGACGGTGTGGGGGCTCTTTCCCGGGCTCGCGTGCTACGGAGCGGGCATCGGCTTCGCCGGGGCCCAGCTGACCAACGTCGTGTTGTCGGAGATCCCGAACGAGAGCTCGGGTGTGGCGAGCGGCGCGAACACGACCGTGCGCCAGGTCGGCAGCGCGCTGGGTGTCGCGGTCATTGGTTCGCTGCTGACCGCGCAGACGACCAGTCACGCGATCAAAGGGATCAGAGCCGCCGATCTCGCGGCCGGCACCAAGGCCCAGGCGCTGTCGGGCGTGCACGCGCTCGGAACGAACTACCGGGCGCCGGGCTCCATCAGCGCGCACGACTCCGCGCTCCTCACGAGCGCGCTCGAGCATGGCGTGGCCACGGGAACCCGCTTCGCGCTCGGCTTCGCCATCGTCGTGGTCGCCGCCGGTGCGATGCTCTCGTTCCTCATCCCCCGTGCGCCGGCACAGCCCGGAGAGCGTTCGTACCGCTCCGTCGACGTGATGGAGCCGCTCGAGCCGTTCGACCCGGACCCGGCCCTCGTCGACGGTTGAGGTCGCAGCGAGGCCGCCTCATTCGCGGCATGCTCTGGTGATGCAGGGGCGGGTCGGACTCACGATCGTCCTCGCGCTGATCGCGGCGTTCCTCGACGCGTTGAGCAACGTCCTCGAGATCGCGGAAGCCGAGCAGGTGTCCGAAGACCTCTCGCTGCACCCGCGGTTGATCACGACTCTCGGGCGCCGGCCCCGCTGGCTCATCGGTCTGGCGCTCGACGGCGGGGGATTCGTGGCGATGGCCGCGGCGCTCGGCCTCGGCTCGGTCGCGTTCGTGCAGCCGATCCTGGCGTTGGCCCTGTTGATCTCGCTCGCGCTCGGCGTCCGCCTGCAGGACCGCAACGTGCGGCCAACCGACTGGGCCGCGGCGCTCGTGCTGTGTGCCGGTCTCGCGACCTTCCTCTACGAGGTTCCGCCGCGCGGCGGCCGCGATCTCGTTCCTGCCGCGCGCTGGGTCATCGCGGGCCCGACCATCGCGGGCGCGGTCGTTCTCTGTGTCGTGAGCGCGCAGGTGTCGCGCGGTCCGGCGCGCGCCCTGCTCCTCGGAGTCGCGGCGTCGATCGCGTTCGCGACCTCGGCCGTGTTGACGAAGGCGTTCATGCACTATCTCGCGCAGGGCGTCTTCGCCTGGGTCCCGCACTGGGAGCCGTACGCGATGGCGGGCGTGATCATCGTGGGCTTCGTCGTGATGCAGAGCTCGTTCCAGACGGGTTATCTCCCCGCATCCGTCGCCGGTTTACAGGCTCCCGGCCCCGTCGTCGCGGTCGTGCTCGGCGTCGGGCTCCTCGACGAGCAGATCACCGTCAACACGATTCCTCAGATCGCGATGGTGGTCGCATCGTTGACGGCGGTGGTCGGCGCGATCATCGTGCTCGCACACGCCGAAAGCCGGTTCGCCGTGTGGCGGCGTACGCCGAAGGAGTAGCGGCGCGGATGCCCGGGGTGCCGCGACCGGTCAGCCGGTGAACGGCCGTCCACGCGCGAAGCCGACGGCGCGCCGCCCCGCGACGGTCGCGAGCACGGAACCGGCCGCGAGGATCGCGAGTGCGCCGATGGCGATTGCTGCCGCCGGAACCACCGTGCCCGGTGAGATCCCGAAGCGGTCGGTGAACGCGCGCCAGACGACCCGGCTCGCCAGCATCCCGAGCGGGATGCCGACGACGAGCGCCAACGCCGAGAGCATGAACGTCTGCCACCGCACGGTCGAGGCCAGTTGGCGGCGGGTGAACCCGAGCGCCCGCAAGATCGCGAGATCGCCGCGGCGTCGCCGCATCGTGCTGAAGAGCGCGTGGGCGAGCGTTGCGGCGAGGAGCAGCGCGAGCACGATGCCCACGACGAGCGGCATGCTCTGCGCGCCGCGAAGGCCGTCGATGTCGATCGGTCGCAGGTCGTCGAGGTAGCACGACGCGTCGGTACAACCGAGTCGGCTGAGCAGCGCGCGGAGGCTCTGGGTTTGCGCGGCTGTCGGCCCGTGGGGCCCGTAGCGGATGAGGAAATAGTTGTAGGTGCCGTTGGTCTGGGCATCGTGCTGCGGCCACAGCGCGGCCCGACCGATCGCTCCGGTGCCGAGACCGGCTTCGGAGAAGTTGTTGGTGCCGAACGCGGGAACGGTCGCGCTCCCGACGACCTGCAGCTTCATCCGACGCCCGTCGATGGTCACGTCGATGGCGTCGCCGAGGTGCGCGTGCGCTTCCCGCATCGTCTTGGCTCCGAGCACGATCTCGTTCGTGGCGTTCGGGAGGTGCCCGGCGTCGACGGCCGGCGCCACGGTCCCGACGAGCGGGTCGATGCCGACGCCCGGCACGGTCTCCTTGCCGATCGTGAGGTGGCCGAGCGTGAGTCCGGCCATCGCGCGCACTCCCGGCGCCCGGCTCATGGGCGCCTGCGCCTCCTTCGGGATCACTCCGAAGGTGGTTCCGACCGCGGCGTCCCAGTTCCAGCCGTAGAGGCGCTTGGTGGTGACCAGCCGGTTGAGATTGCTGCCGAACGCGACGGTTCCCGTGACCGTCGCCACGATCAAGACGAGGCTGGCGAGCACGCTCGCAACCGGTGTCGCGTTCGAGCCCCGCCCCGACTCGAACGCGAGTTGGGTTCCGACGACTGCGGGCACACCGAGTCCGGCATCGGCGACGGCTTGCGCGGTACGCGACGGACGTCGATTCGCCGCGGCCGCGGGCTGACCCGGAAGTACCGACGCGAACGCGGCACGCGCCGCGGATGGCAGCACGGCGAGCAGGCCGCCCACGATCACGAAGGCGAAGGCTGCGAGCGCGAAGCCGAGGTGCAAGGTTGCTCCCGGATGCGGTTCGGCACCGCGCGCGGCACCCACCGGCGTGAGCGGCGAGAACGCCCACGCGAGTGCGATCGCGAGGACCGCGGCGATGACGAAGGGCGGGACGACGATCACGAGCTCGGCACGCAGCCGTTGAAAACGGGTCACACCGAACGTGCGGTAGAACCCGTGATCGTCGGCCCCCGCGGACACCACCCGGGCGAACGCCTGTCCTGCGAGCAGCAGCCCGATGGCGAGGGCCAGACCCGCGAGGATCCAGAGCCCGTTCACGAGTGGATCCGCCGCGCGCCCTGCCTTCACCAGGCCGCTGTGCAGCGGGGAGATGAAGATCGACGAGTCGGGGAACTCCTGTTGGAGCTGGTCGACCGTTGCGCTGAGGCGCGGCAGGTCGGCGGGGCCGCGCTTCAGGACCAGCAGGTCCTGGTAGTAGTACGGCACGTTGGCGAAGCGGCGGGTCAATGCGGGAGTGGGGAAGATGCGCATCGGATCCGGAGTCAGGTTCTCGTCCGGTGTCTTCACCACCCCGACAATGCGCGCGGTGACCGGAGTTCCCTTGTGCGGGTCGGGGTTGCCGTTCTGATCGACGTCGGCGTCGCCGAAGATCCGCAATCCCGCGATCGTGCTCCCCACGTGGGCGTGCATCACCTTCGCGTACGCGGCGTTCACGACGACCTCGTCGGCCGCGGTCGGCGACGCGATGCGGCCCGAAAGCACGCGCAACGTGCTGATCGTCACCCCTGTGCGCGTGTCGTACGGGAGGTACGCGGTCGCGGTTCCGGTGTTGAAGCGGGGATCGAGCGCGCCCCCGCGCACGGTCGCGAGGGTCGCCCCGCCGTACCGTCCGTGCGCGGCGACGACCGACGCGTGCTCGAGGCGGTCGAGCGTGCGCGCCGCCTCCGGACCGGTCGAGATCGCGTTGACCGACACGTACGCGTCGGCGGCGTGCGCAGTGCTGAGTGCCCGCGCGAACGCCGTGTCGGTGCGGCGGGCGGCCGTCGCCGCGAGCAGCGCCGCGCCCGCGGCCAGCGCGAGCACGATGATGGCGCCGGCCCAGCGTCGGTAGCCGCTTCGGAGATCTGATCTCAGCCGCACGCGCGCGAGGCTCACGGCGGGAGTCTGGACGATGAGCGGTCCGGCGGCGATGGGGCGGACTCGCCCCGGCTGGGGGTGCGAGCACCCCCGACCCCGTTCAGTCGTCGAGGTTCAGCTGCCGAACGCTCCGGCCTTGCGCAACTCGGCGATGCGGGCGTCGTCGTAGCCGAGGACGTCGGCGAGCACCGAGTCGGTGTGCTGCCCGAGCGTCGGCGCCTTCTCGGGCTGCGCCAGCTCGCCGTCGACGAGCTTGATCGGAATGGGGAGCTCGTCGGCCCCGAGCCGCGAGGCCGGGATCCAGCCGAGCCGGTCGGTGAACTGCGGGTCGCAGGCGACCGAGGCTGAGTCGTTCACGGGGGCGAGGGGGAAGTTCGCGGTTCCCGACAGCTCGAGCCACTCGGCCGATGTGCGCGTGCGGAACACGTCGCGGAGCTCACCGCGCAGCTCGACGTTGCCGCGCGCGTGGTCGGCGTAACGCGAGCCCGGCCACCGCTCGAAGAGGTCGGGCCGGCCGGCCGCGTTGCAGAAGTTCTTCCAGAACTCCTGTTCCGAGCACATCAGCATCACGTAGCCGTCCGATGCTTCGTAGATCTGGTAGCGCACGCCTTCGGCCATGCCCGCGGTGCCCGGGGCGCGGCGCTCGAAGTTGTCGGACTTGTTGCCCGTCACTTCGCTCTCCGGTCGCTCGTACGAGCGCTCGGTTTCGATGCGGAGCCAGTCGGTCGCCGCGGCGGCGTCGGACTGCGCGATCTCGAGGAACGACCCGATGCCGGTCGCCCGCGCGTTGACGATCCCCGCGAGGATCGCGATCGCGCCGAAGAGCGGCCCGACGTTGATGCCGATCGAGACGTGCTCGGGGATCGAGGGAAACCCGTCAGGGGTGATGTCGGGCTTGAAGACACCGGCCCACGAGTCGTACGCAATGCCGTGGCTCGGGAGGTCGCGGTACGGGCCTGTCATCCCGTAGCCGGAGATCGTGCACATCACGATGCGCGGGTTCACCTCGCGGAGGCGTTCGAAGCCGAGACCGCGGCGAGCGAGCCCGCCCGGTCGCATCGCCTCGACCACTGCGTCGGCCTTCGCGACGAGGGCGAGGAACGTCTCGACGCCGGCCTCGGTGCGCAGATCGATGACGACGCTGCGCTTGCCCCGATTGAGGTGCAGATGCATCAGGGAGACGCCCTCGACGATCGGCCATGTCATGTCGCGGACGTAGTCACCCGACGGTGGCTCGATCTTGATCACGTCGGCGCCGAGATCGGCCAGCGACGTCGAGATCCCTGCGGGTCCGAGCATCGAGCACTCGACGATGCGAACGCCCTCGAGCAGCTTCTGCGGTCCTGTCGTCACGGCCCGGAAGATATCGGAGCAGCCGCAACCGGCGGGATCAGTGTCACACACGCCGGCGAAGCGCATGCGGATGCGACCGTGGAAATAGTGGGCGGTCGGCCTCTGCGACGGGGGCGAGGGAGGCCGACCGCCCACTGAGCGGGACGGACAGGTGTTTCGTTTTCTCGGGGCTGCGACGGGGCCTCCGTGTCCGCGGGTCGGTGCTAGGTGGTCTCCGAGACCGGTTGCCGGCGGGGGAGCCGGGAGAGCGCGGGCGCGAAGCCGGCCGCGGCGCGCTCCATCTCCGATTCCCCACCCCACACGCCGTATTCACGATGCTCCCTGGCCCAGTCGCGACACGGCATCACGACTTCGCAGTTCGCGCAATAGCGGGTCTTGACGTCGTGCTCGCGCACCAGTCGGTCGGCGGCGTCCTCGCCGAACGGCGCGTGGAACTGCTTCGGATCCTCACCGCGGCAACGACCACGGGCGGACCACGATGTGGACGCAAGTTGCGAGAACTGTGCGAACTCGATGGGCTGGGTCATGCGACCTCGGTTTCTGCGAGAAGGAGGGAGTGCGCGGCGGCGGGCATGGGCCGGGCCAGAAGAAAGCCCTGTCCGTAGTTGCACCCGTACGCGCGGAGAAGCTCTGCTTCTTCGATCGACTCGATGCCCTCGGCGATGGTGCGGAGCCCGAGGGTGGCGCCCAGCTGCGTGAGCGCCGCGACGATCGCGTTCGCACTCGCCCGTTCTCCGTCGCCGCGGTTGAGTGACCCTACGAAGCTCTGGTCGATCTTGAAGAAGTCGATGGGAAGGCGCTGCAGATTCGTGAGTGACGCGTACCCGGTTCCGAAGTCATCCATGCCGATATGGACACCCAGCTGCTGAACGGCACCGAGTTGGACGGTGGCGGAGTGTCCGGCGCGCAGCAGTGCGGTCTCGGTCAGCTCGAGCCAGAGCGAATCGGGATCGAGACCGGAGTCGTCGAGGATCGAGACCACGGTCGATGCGAGCCCGGGCTCGGAGACCTGGCGGGCCGAGAGGTTCACCGAGATCCAGCCCCGCCAGTCGAGTCGTTCGCGCCACGTCTTCGCCTGCGCCACGGCTTCCCTGAGCACCCACGCGCCGATCGCGACGATCAGGCCCGTCTGCTCGGCCAGCGGGATGAAGCCCGCCGGCGGGATCAACCCGCGCGTCGGATGGTTCCACCGGAGCAGCGCTTCAGTGCCGACGACGGTGCGCGACTCGAGGTCGTAGACCGGTTGGTAGTGCACGACGAACTCGTCGCGCTCGAGCGCGAAGCGCAGCTCGGATTCGAGCTCGAAGCGTTGGGTGACCTCGTCGATCAGCGCATCGTCGAAGTACTGCCAGCGCGCTTTCCCTTCGACCTTGGCTTTGTACATCGCCGCGTCCGCGTTCCGGAGCAACGTGATCGGATCGGCGAGCTTCGCGGCGTCGGCGCGCACGGTCACGATGCCGATGCTCACCGACAGGACCGCGGTGTTGTTGCCGAGCACGATCGGTCCCTCGACGGTGTCGCGGATCTTCTCCGCGATGACGGCGGCGTCGCCGACTTCCTTCAACCCTTCGCAGAGGACCACGAACTCGTCGCCGCCGGTGCGGGCGATGGTGTCCGACGCGCGCCGCGCGCGTGTCAGGCGGTACGCGATCTCCTGCAGCACGTCGTCGCCGGTCGTGTGCCCGAGGGTGTCGTTCACGCGCTTGAACTCGTCGAGGTCGCAGAAGAGGAGCGCCATCACGTCGCTCGATCGCGCGGTGTGCGAGAGCGCCACGTCGAGCCGGTCCATCAACGCGACCCGGTTGGGCAGGCCGGTGAGCGAGTCGCGAAGGCTCAGGTCGATGAGCGCCTCGGCGGCTTCGCGACGAGCGGTGACGTTCCGTGCGTTCGTCACGATGCCGTGCACGACCGGATCGTCGAGCAACTCGGTGGATGTCGTCTCGAACCAGTGCCACGTGCCGTCGCGGTCGTGCAACCGAAGCTCGATCGGCGGTTGTGGAAACTCGGACGCGACGAGCCGGCCGATGAGGCTGTCGTGCACCGGCAGGTCCGATGCGTGGATCAGGTCGCGCTCGTTCGTCCCCGTGAGCTCACTCGGCCGGTATCCGAGCGCGCTCTCCACGGCCGGGCTGCAGTAGGTGAACGTGCCGTCGATGTCGGCGACCAGCACGATGTCGCGCATGCTCGCGAGGAGCGCCTGATGCCAGTGCTCGCTCGTCTGGTCGGTCTGGTCGCGCGGAGACCTGCGCTCGTTCGTGTGCCGCAGCCGTCGTCTCGGCAGAGTCGCCATTCGTGCGCTTTCCCACAGACCCGTCGGAACGGGAGTTGGCTGGGTGCGCGCCGCGAGGTCCAGACGAACGCAGACAAGCTGACTTAGACCAAGTCCCAGTCTCCGTTGGGTGTCAAGTCGCGAACGGTGAGGCGGCGACCGTGGAAACGCTCTCGATCAGGACGATTCGGGTCGGCGGCGCCGCGGCGCGAGGTCGCTCACACCCAACGTCCCGTCGACGACGCTCTGCGCGATGTCGACCAGCTTCGTGTTGTGATTGCGCGCGTGGGTTCGCATCGTCGCGAACGAGTCCTCCATGCTGAGACCGGTTCGTTCGGCAAGGACCCCTTTGGCCTGCTCGATGACGATCCGGCTGTCGAGTGCGTGGCTCAGCCTGGAGTTCACGAGTTGGGTCTCGAGCGCGGCCTGGTGGGAAAGGACCGCGATCGTGGCCACGTCGGCGAGCGCCTGGCCGGCGACGATGTCGGCTTCGTCGAGGTCGGCGCGGCTCGTGCCGAACAGGTTGAGCGCACCGATCACGTCGCCCCGAAGTCGCATCGGCACTGCGTGCACCGACCGGAAGCCGGCTTCGAGGGCGACCGGCTCGAACCGTGGCCAGCGGCTCTCGGGGTCGCCCAGGCGCTGGTTCAGCACTGGTTGCCGGGTCCGGTAGCAGTCGAGGCACGGGCCCTCCTGCGCCTGCAGCTCGAACAGCTCCAGCATGCGCATCGTCTCGCTCGACGACGCGACGGCCCGCAGGTCGCCCTCGGGGGCAATGAGCATCAGGCCCGCGGCCGAGACATCGAGCACTTCCACGCAGCGGTCGGCGAGCGTGGTGAGGAGCTCGACGACGTCGAAGTCGGCGACCAGCGTGTCCGCGAGCTCCACAAAGGTGCGCGTCAGCAGAGATTCCCGTGACATCGTTTTTCCTTGTCCCCGCTCGCCGCGACGATTCGTGGCGATTTCCGGCACGAATCGTACTCCTCGGCGGCTTCGTTGCCGACCCCTCATCGCGCTTGGTGAGCCTGGGCGCGCCGGGCGCGAAACCCGGTCGGGCCTGCTCAAGGACGCCGTGTGGCATGACGAAGAAGGGGATGAGCCTCTCTCGTGCTGCGTCTCCTGCGGGGTTGCCCACGATCGAGAGGCATGCGATGCAGACCGGGTATCCGCTACGGGAGCACGGCGACGACGTGACGTCGTGACGCTCGCTCACATCGGGCGCCGGGATCCCTTCGCCGAGAGCGTCGCGGAGCGGTACGCGGCAATCGTCGATTCGACCGACGACGCGGTCGTGTGCACGACGCTCGACGGGACCATTCTGAGCTGGAACGCGGGCGCCGAGCGCATGTACGGATTCGCGGCCGACGCCGCCATCGGGCATCGGCTCTCGCTGATCGTTCCCTCCGACCGCTCCGGTGAGGCGCTGCGCACGTTGCACGCCGTGAGTCGGGGCGAGAGCGTCGAGCGGATCGAGACCGTCGGCATCCGCCGCGACCGCAGCCGGTTCGACCTGTCCGCCGACGTGTCGGCGGTCAGGGACGCTTCGGGTCGCGTCGTCGGCGCGTTGGGCGTCGCGCGCGACATCAGCGAGTCGAAGCGTGCCGAGGCGTTGCTCTCGTCGGGCCGGAGTGAATTGGCGGAGACGCAGGAGCTGCTGTCGAAAGCCGAGCGGTTGAGCCGCACCGGGAGCTGGGTCTTCGAGCTCGGTGTCGACCCGAAACTCGTCTTCTCGCCCGAGTGCTACCTCGTTCTCGGCCTCGACGTCGCGACCCCGATATCCCTCGACTCGTTCTTCTCGCTCGTGCATCCCGACGACCGCGAGCGCGTCGGCGCCGCGATGGATCATGCCCTCGGCGCGCACACGACCTATGAGACCGAGTATCGGGTCGTGTGCCGCGACGGGAGCGTGCGGTGGGTTCACGTGTGGGCCGAGCCCGATTTCGACGAGGCCGGCGCAGCCGTGCGCGTGCTCGGTGTCGTGCAGGACATCACCGAGCGTTACGCAGCTGATGAAGCGCTGCGGGCGAGCGAACGCCGCTTCCGGGTCCTTGCCGAGAACGCGCGTGACCTCATCTTCAGACTCGTGCTCGTGCCCCAGCCGCGCTTCGAGTACGTCAGCCCCGCGTCGCTCGCGATCACCGGGTTCACTCCCGAAGAGCTCTACGACGACCCGAGCCGGGCGTCCGGCCTCATCGACTCCGGGCAACTGGGGGAGATCAAGGAGCGCTTCCGCGCCGGCCGGCTGTCGGAGCCCGTCGACGTCGCCGTGCGCCGCAAAGACGGCACCGTCATCTGGATCAGCCAGCAGCTGACCCTCGTGCGCGACGAATCGGGTGTGCTGGTCGCGGTCGAGGGCATCGCCCGCGACATCACCGAGCACAAGGTCGCCGCCGAGCAACTCGCCTATGCCGGTTTCCACGATCCGCTCACCGGGCTTCCGAATCGTTCGCTGCTACTCGATCGCGCCGAACGGGCGCGCGCCCGGGCGCGTGCCGAAGGACGCTCACTCATCGCGGTGGCGCTCGACCTCGACGACTTCACGCTGATCAACGACACTCACGGGTACGACGCGGCCGACGCGGTGCTCGTCGAGGTCGCGGAGCGGCTCTGCGGCGTGATGCGCGGGCACGCAACGGTCTCGCGCACCGGAAGCGACGAGTTCTTCGTGATCGGCGACGTCGGCACCGACGACGATGCCGCGACCGAGTTCGTCGAGCGGCTGCGGGAAGCGCTGTGCCTGCCGATTCGGGCGAACGCGGCCGAGCTCTTCGTCCACGCGTGCATCGGCGTGGCCGTCGACGACGCGGCGGTCGACGACGTCGACGTCACGCCGGAGTCGCTGCTCCGGAACGCCGCCGTGGCGCTGTCGCGCGCGAAGGAGCAGCACACCAGAACGGGTGTCGAGTTCTTCAACGCCGACATGCGGACCCGCGCGGCCGAGCGTTTCGCGCTCGTCGGCGATCTTCACCGCGCGCTCGAGCGCGACGAGTTCGAACTTCGCTACCAGCCGATCATCAGGCTCGCCGACGATCAGATGATCGGAGCCGAGGCGTTGATCCGATGGCGGCATCCGCAGCGGGGACTGCTCGGCCCCTCCCAGTTCGTCTCGCTGGCGGAGGACACCGACCTGATCGTCGACATCGGGGCGTGGGTCCTCGACGAGGCCTGCGCCGAGCTCCGCCGTTTGTCCGACGCCGGTCTGCCCGGTCGCACGCTCGGTATGTCGGTCAACGTGTCGGTGAAGCAACTGCGTTCACCCGGGATTGTCGACACGGTTGCGGGCGCGATCGCGCGCGCTGGCATCGACCCGTGCCGCCTCACCGTCGAGATGACCGAGAGCGTCTTCGTCGACGACCTCGACGCGATCCGCGACGTCCTGACGCAGTTGCGGGCGCTCGGAGTCCGTATTGCCGTCGACGACTTCGGAACCGGCTACTCCTCGCTCGTGTACTTGAAGCGCCTGCCGCTCGACACGTTGAAGATCGACCAGGGATTCGTCGAAGGCCTGGGGACCGATGCGTGCGACGCGGCAATCGTCGCGAGCGCGCTCGGCGTCTCCGGCGCGCTCGGGCTCTTGGCCGTCGCGGAGGGCGTCGAGACGTCGGAGCAGCTCGCGTCGCTGAGGGTGCTCGGCTGCGATGCCGCGCAGGGCTTCTTCTTCTCCAGACCGATCACCGGCACGGAGCTGCGTGACTTCGTCGTGCCGCACGCGGGCGGAGACGTCTAGGCCATTGGCGGATACGCGACGTTGAGGAGATCGGCGTACAGCCGGTCCGCGTCGATCGTGACACCGTGGCGGTCGAACCAGCTCGTCACGTTGGCCACGTCGCGATGGAGGAAGTCGAGCCCGTGCGGGTTGATCGCCAGGTCGACCGCCTGCGGAAAGTCGATGAACTGCAGGCGGCCCTGCCACCACAGCAGGTTGAAGGCCGAGAGATCGGCGTGCACGATCCCGACCTCCATGAGCACGCGCAGGCCTTCGACGAGCTGCTCGGCCGCCGCGGTCAGCTCCGCCTTCGTCAGGCGCGCGCTTCCGAGCGTCGGTGCCGCCTGACTGTCGTCGCCGACGTATTCGAGCAGCATGCCGTCGCCCGAGAAACCGATCGGGTAGGGAACCGGTCCGCCGGCTTCCCATACCCGGGTCATCACGTCGTTCTCGAGCCCCATCCACTTGTCGCTGAGCACGCGTTTGCCGTAGTCGGTCATGCGTTCGACCGCGCGTTGCTCACGACTCCGGCGGAAGCGCCGGCCCTCGCGGTACACGTGATCGTTCACGAACGACGATGCGCGCGTGAAGCCGAGAGCTTCGAGCTCACCTTTGTTCTTGACGGACTTCGGCCGGTACCGCTTGTGCGCCAGCAGGCATCGGCGCGAATCGTCGAGTGCCGTGCGCTCGACGACGAAGATCTCTGCTTCCTTGCCACTCTTCAGGACACCGAGCGGAGCGTCGGTGTAGTCGTCGGTGATCAGCCATTCCGGAAGTGCTCGCAACGCGGGCTCCTTGTCGAGGGGCGATGCCCCACCGACGGCCGCGGCGAATGCGCGTGCGAACGAGCCGGAAGCCCGGTCAGGAAGGCGCGAGGGCCGACCGACGGTGGGACGTGAACGGATGGCGCAGCACAAAGACAGGCATCGCCGGCCCCCTTCAGATCGGACGCCCTTCAGATCGGGCGTGACGCGAGCGACGTACCAGTGTGCAACGTCGCCGAACCCGGTGCACGTGATATTTGGTGCGCAAGCACGCGTTCAGGTGCTGCCGATATGTCGGCGGTCGGGTTTGGTGACGGTGAAGGTGGTGCCGTCGAAGGTCGCGTGCCAGCCGGGTTTGTGGAACACGTGGTGGTGGTAGTCGCAGAGGAAGACGAGGTTGGCGACGATGGTCTTGCCCTTGGGGAAGGCGATGACGTGGTGGACTTGGCCGTGGGTGCGGTCGCAGGCGGGATATCGGCACCGGCCTTGGTCTCGGTGCAGCACCGCTCTTCGTAACTTGCGTGAGGGTCGGTAGATGGTGGCGCCGACGTCGAGCGGCTTGCCGTCCTCGCCGAGGACGATGATTTGGAGTTTCGAGTCGCAGAGCAGCTCGCTGATCTGACTCGAGGTGAGCGACAGCTCGCCGGTCGTCTCGAGGTTGCCGGATCGGAGTGACTCGAGCGGGACGGTGATCGCGATGTGGGGTCGTTCGCCGTCCTCGGTCGGGCT
>JBBSEC010000048.1:0-32360 GCA_038240075.1 Acidimicrobiia bacterium | reverse complement strand
TTCACTCGCCACGTCGACCGCCGCTTCCAGAAGCGCGCGATGCAGTGGGCCGAGATCGACGGCAAGCAGCGGCTCGTCGTCGCGGGCAAGGTCAACCGCTTCATCCCGAACCCGTTGTTCGATCCGGTCGCGCGTCCGGGCTGTCTCGACGACTACTTCCGCGGCAAGAGCCCGGGCGACGACATCCGCGCCGCGTTCGGCGAGCTCGAGCCGATCAGCCCGTCGTACCGGCACCCGGAGCCGCGTGTCGCGCTGATGGACGCGCAGGGCATCGAAGGCTGCTTCCTGTTCCCGACGCTCGGTGTCGGCATGGAAGAGGCGCTGACGCACGACGTCGAAGCCAGCCACGCCGCGTTCCACGCGTTCAACGAGTGGCTGCTCGACGACTGGAGCTTCAACCACCGCGACCGGATCTTCGCGGCGCCGTACTTCACCCTGATGGACCCCGACCGCGCGGTAGACGAGGTCGAGTGGGTGCTCGAGCAGGGCGCCCGCGTGATCGTGATGCGGTCCGGCCCCGTGCGGGGCCCGAACTTCGCCCGCTCGCCGGGCGACGCCGTCTACGACCCGTTCTGGGCCCGGCTCGACGAAGCCGGGATCCTCGTCGCGTACCACTCCGGCGACTCCGGGTACGCGCGCTACGCATCCGACTGGGGCGCGTCGGACGAGATGGAGGCGTTCCGGCACGACGCGTTCCGCGCGCTCACCGGCGGTCACCGCCCGATCTTCGACACCGTCGGCGCGTTGATCTGCCACGGCGTGTTCACCCGGCACCCGAACCTGCGGGTCGCGACGATCGAGAGTGGCTCCGACTGGGTGCCCGGGCTCGCGCGGGGCTTGAAGAAGAGCTACGCGCAACGGCCGAGCGAGTTCCCCGGCGGCGACCCGGTCGAGCAGCTGCGTTCGCACGTGTGGGTGTCGCCGTACTACGAAGACCCGCTGATCGAGCTGCGCGACACGATCGGTGCCGACCGCATCATCTTCGGTTCCGACTATCCGCACGCCGAGGGGCTCGCCGAACCCTTGAGCTTCATCAACGACCTCGACGGCTTCACCCCCGAAGAGATTCGCCTCATCATGCGGGAGAACGCGCTCGCCCTCTCGAAGCCGCAACTCGTCTCGGTCTGAACGGGTTCGCACGTGGTACGGGCTCCGCGTGCGCCGCACGCTCGACCGGGGAGCGGAAGATCGGCGAACCGGTCCCGAACCCGTTGGCCGGCGTCGCGGCACCGCCGGCGCGATTGAACGCGTCCGGCGACCTCGGCATCGGCTCTTTGCGATAGCCGGTCACTTCGGGGGGAAGCGGACCGCGCCGTCGATGCGGATGACCTCGCCGTTGAGGTAGGGGTTCGTCGCGATGTGCTCGACGAGCTGACCGAACTCGTCCGGGTAGCCCATGCGGTTCGGGAACGGCACGATCGCCGTGAGCGCGTCCTTCATCGCGTCGGCCGCGAACCCGAAGATCGGCGTGTCGAAGCTTCCCGGCGCGATCGTCATCACGCGGATGCCGAGCACGCCGAGGTCGCGGGCCATCGGCAACGTCATGCCGACGACTGCGCCCTTCGACGCCGAGTACGCGATCTGCCCGATCTGCCCGTCGAACGCCGCGATCGACGCAGTGTTCACGATGACGCCACGCTCGCCATCGGAGTTGGGCTGATTCTTCGCCATCTGTGCCGCACCGAGGCGGGAGACGTTGAAAGTGCCGATCAGGTTGAGGCGGATGACCCACTCGAAGGTCTTCAGGTCGTGCGGTGCACCGTTGCGGTCGACCGTCCGGCCCACCATCCCGCTGCCCGCGCAGTTGACGACGACGCGGAGCGATCCCATTTCGGCCGCGAGCCCGAGGCCGGCGAGCACCGACTCCTCGGAGGTGACGTCGCCGTCGGCGAAGACCGCACGCGAACCGAGCTCGGACGCGATCTGCGCGCCCCGTTCGGCGTTCTTGTCGAAGATGACCACGCCCGCACCCGCGGCGTGCAGCCGGCGGATCGTCGCCTCACCGAGGCCCGATGCGCCTCCGGTCACCAGCGCGACCGCGTTGTTCAGGTCCACCATGTCGTTGCTCCTGTCGCCAAACCGGGCGCAACGTACCTTGTGACCCGCGGCGGCGTCGGTTCCGGAAGCAACCTTTCGGGCGGAGCCGGGCGTCTGAGTGTTCACAGGCGAACACCGGGTGGGGGCGATGGGGATCAGGTCGAGGCGCGTCGGAGGTCGAGGAGCCCGCCGCGTCCGAGTTCTCCGAGACGGCCGACGGGCCGGCTCTCGATGCGGCCGGGTTCGACGCCTTGTTCGATCAGAACTACGACCGCGCCGTGCGGCTCGCCTTCCTCGTCGGCGCGGGAAACGAGACCGTTGCCGGCGACATCGCCGCCGATGCGCTCGCCCGCGTCTGGCTCAAATGGCGGGCGCGCGAGGTCGACGACTTCTGGCCGTATCTGCGCGTGGCCGTGATCAACGCGGTGCGTTCGTCGGCTCGCCACCATCGCGTGGCCGAGCGTCACGAACAGACTCGTACCGCGGCGCCGATGGCGTCGCCCGCGGATTCGGTGATCGTCGAACGCGATGCGGTTGCGGCCGCGCTCGCGCGGTTGCCGGTGCGCCAGCGAACCGCGCTCGTGTTGCGGTACTTCGAGGATCTCACGCACGAGGAGTGCGCCAAGGTCATGCGCTGCACCGTCGGCACCGCCAAGAGCACGACGGCCCGCGCGCTGGTCGCGCTCCGCGCCGTAGTGGAGGGACAGCGCAATGACGCATGAGAGTGAGGCGCAGTGGTTGCGCTCGGCCTTCGACGGGATCGCCGATACTGCGGTCGTCGACGAGCACCACGGGCGTGCCGATGCGAGGCGTGCGTTGCGGCGCCGGATGCGTCGCCGCGCGCAGCGGAGAGGCGGACTCGCGACCCTCGTCGTGGTGGCGCTCGTCGTCGGCGCGTTCGCGGTCCGTTCGGTCGGCTCGTCGAACCATTCGGTCAAGACCGTGCACCCGTCTCCGTCTCCGACGTCATCGACGACGACCTCGGCGGCGCCGACGACCGTCACGCGGCCCACGGTCCTCAAGACCATCGATGCGTTCTGGGCCCCGGAGCCGATCGCATTCGACGGTCGCGACATGTGGCTCGCGCGCGAACAGACCGCTTCCGTCGTGGTGGAACGGCGCGACGCAGCGTCGGGCGCATCGATGCCTCGACGCAACGCGTCGTCCTGACGCACACGCTCACGAAGAAGGCTTGCGCGTGTCAGATCGTGGCCGGCGCCGGCGGCGTGTGGATCGGCGGCAACGGCTCTGCAGAAGTGCTGCGTATCGACGAGCGAACCGGCGAGGTGGCGACGGTGATCGCGCTGCCGACGCCGTCGCTCTCGATGGCCATCGTGGGCGACCGGCTCGAGGTCGCGCTCGACGGCTCGCAGCGGGCCGTGATCGATCCCACGACGAATCGGGTCGCGCAGACGATCTCGGCGCCGCCGCTGCCCTCCCCGACCGTCGTCGAGACGCCGCTCACCGTGTGGAGCTTCGAGCTGGTCGGCCCGAACAACGGTTCTCCGAGGGTGCTCGTTGTGCGGCGGTAGCCGGTTGCCGGTCGCCGCGCATGGTTCTGGCAAGCTGGCGGGATGGCCAAGACGACGTACGGATCACCTTCGGACCTGCTCGACGCGGTCGGCGACCAGTTCGGGCCCACCGACTGGGTGGAGATCACGCAGGAGCGGATCAACACGTTCGCCGAAGCCACCGACGATCACCAGTGGATCCACGTCGACGTCGAGCGGGCCAAGGCGGGGCCGTTCGGGGCCACGATCGCCCACGGCTACCTCACGCTCTCGCTCTGCGCCCGCTTCCTCTTCGAGCTGTGCGCGGTGGAGAACATCTCGATGGGGATCAACTACGGGGTGAACAAGGCCCGCTTCCCCGCGCCCGTGCGATCGGGGGTTCGCATCAGAGCGCGGGGAGAGCTGGCCGAGGCGACCGAGGTCGCCGGAGGTGTGCAGGCCGTCGTCCGGATCACGGTGGAGATCGAGGGCTCCGAGAAGCCCGCGGCCGTGATCGAGACGGTGAGCCGCTACCTCAGCTAGCTGAGCCGGTTTCGGCTCAGTGCATCCTGCTCCCGTTCGTCTGAACGGTGTTGACGGTCGTCGTGGTGGCCTTGACCTTCGCCGACGCCGGGGTCTGGCCGGCGATGATGACGAGGGACGGGACCGCCGCCATGGTGGCGAGGGCCAGCATGGCGACGAAACGACGGGATGAGTGGCTGATGAACCGGGGCATCGGGCAGTCCTTCATGGGTGAGGGTCCAGCCCGGACGCCGGTTTCGCCACTGACTCCCCGCAGTACTAGGCGACCATCTGTCGTCCTGCGGATCAACGTCTCGTCCGAGGAGGCGGGCTCGCTCCGCCTCACGGATAGCTATCGGTCACCACCCTCCGTGAGTTAAGCGAAAATCTCGGACTCTTACCGTCGCCTCTTCGTCGCTCCAGGCGCGCAAGAGGGCTGAAGGCGCCCCCTCAACCTGCCGATACCAGGCAAGGAAACCGGGCGACCGTCAGTGGGAGGGCGAGTCATGGGAGTGACATGGAACGAGTGCGGTGTGTACCGCAACCTCGTTCCGAGCGCGCCCCAACGCCCGTTCTCCCGCCCCCGTGGGCGCTCGGGAGGACCTGATGGCTGAAGCGACTTCTCGCTTCCACCTCGAACCCGCGAAGCGGATCCTGCTGTTGGGGATCGGGCTCGCGGTGGGGTCACTCGCGATCTTGATCGCAGTGGCTCCGCATCTCGGTGCGGTCGGGGAGGGCCCGCGGCTGCCGTGGTGGAGCCTCACCATCGCGTTCGCGATCACCGAAGCCCTCGCGTTCAACCTCGAGGTCAAGGGCCAGGCGCAGGCGTTCACCCTCAACTACGTGCCCCTCGTCGTGGGCCTCTTCTATGTGGGCCCACTCGGGCTCGTCAGTGCGTATCTGCTCGGCGGCGCGATCACGCTCGTCGTGCGCGACCGCCAACGCGGATTCAAGTTGGCGCTCAACCTCGGCATCGCGGCGATGGAAGCCACGGTCGCGATCATCATGTTCCGGCTGTTGCTGGGCGGATCGACGATCGTCGAACCTCGATCCTGGTTCGCCGCGGTCATCGCGGTCGCGGTTGCCGGCGCGGTCTCCTCGATCGCGATCGCGGTCGCGTTCTCGTGGAATGGCGTGCAACCGCAGATCGGCCTGACGCTCGTCGTCGGAGCCGTCACCGCGTTCTGCAACACGAGCCTCGCGCTCACCGCCGTGTTGCTGATTCGCCAGAACGTGGCGGCGTGCGTGTTGATCGGCATCCCCATCGCGGTCATGGCGATCGCCTACCGGTCGTACACGTCGCTGTGGAAGCGGTACGCGAACCTGCAGCTCTTCTACGACTTCACGCGCGCCATCGGCGGGTCGCAGCGGGCGGAATCCGTGCTCGAAGCGATCCTCGAGCAGGCCCGTGAGCTGCTCAACGCCGATGTGGCCGAGCTGACGCTCGAGTCGCCTGAGGTCGGCGGCCCCGTGTTCGCGCTGCGCGCCCAGGGCGACATGCCGTTCGAGACCTCGGTTCCCGCGCAGCTGCTCCCGAGCGAGTGGATGCGGGCGCGGGTGGTCGACGAAGGCAAGGTCGTGCTGATCTCGCGCTCGACGAAGCAGCCCGAGCACCAGGAGCACCTCGAGTGGCTGTGCGTCCGCGACTCCATCGTGGCTCCGTTGCACGGCGCGAACGGTGTCGTCGGCACGCTCACCGTCGGCGATCGGCTCGGCGACACGAGCACCTTCGACACGCAGGACGCCCGCCTGCTCGAGACCCTCGCCAACCACTCGAGCGTCGCCCTCGAGAACGGCCGCCTCGTCGACCGGCTGTCGCGCGAGGTCAGTGAGCGCGAGCACCAGGCGATGCACGACGCGCTCACCGGCCTGCCGAACCGGACGAACCTGTTCGAGCGCCTCGAAGACGCGCTCATCGAACGCACGAACGACGAGTCGGTCGCGGTCCTGCTGATGGATCTCGACCGGTTCAAGGACATCAACGACGCGCTCGGTCACGACACCGGCGACGAGGTGCTCAGGTTGGTCGCCCGTCGCATCCGCGCCGCGCTCGACGAGCACGCAACCGTCGCGCGTCTGGGTGGGGACGAGTACGCAGTCGTGCTGCCCCACATTCGTGACGTCGAGTCCGCGGTTGCGGTCGCGGCCGAGATCCGCAGCCGGCTCTCCGCGCCGCTGCCCGTCGCGGGCATGGCCCTCGAGGTTGCGGGCAGCATCGGCATCGCGCTCGCGCCGCAGCACGGCAACGACGCGGCGACGCTGATGAAGCGGGCCGACATCTCGATGTACGAGGCGAAGCAGTCGACCGGCGTCGGCGTCTACGAGGCCGAGAGCGACGACCTCTCGGTCCGCCGGCTCGAGCTCGCCGGCGCGCTCCGCCGCGCGATCGACGACGGCGAGCTGATGGTCTACTACCAGCCGAAGGCGCGGCTCTCCGACGGCGCGATCATCGGGGCCGAGGCCCTCGTGCGCTGGCAGCACCCTGAGTACGGAATGCTCCCGCCCGACGACTTCATCTCGATCGCGGAGCGCACCGGCCTCATCGGGTCGCTCACCAACTTCGTGCTCCGCCGCGCGATCTCGCAGTGCCGCTCGTGGCACGCCCGCGGTTGGGATCTCAGCGTCGCGGTCAACCTGTCGGTCGTCGGGCTCATCGACCTCGACCTCCCAGAGTCGATCGACGGGATGCTGCGCGTCGCCGGCCTCGACCCGAAGTACCTCACGCTCGAGATCACCGAGTCGAGCATCATGGACACCGGCCGCACCGTCGCCGCCATCGACCGCCTCGCGCGCCTCGGCCCGCGGCTCTCGATCGACGACTTCGGTACCGGGTACTCGTCGCTGTCGTACCTGCAGAAGCTGCCGGTGCACGAGGTGAAGGTCGACAAGTCGTTCACCATGTCGATGAGCGCGAACGCGAGCGACGCCGCCATCGTGAAGTCGATCGTCGACCTCGCGCACAACCTCGACCTGAAGGTCGTCGCCGAGGGTGTCGAGGACCGCGGGTCGTGGCAGCGGCTCGAGCGCATGGGCTGCGACATCGCGCAGGGCTACTACCTCAGCCGGCCGATCCCGCCCGAGCAGTTCGACGAGTGGCTCATGGCCTGGCCCGAACGGCGCAACGAGCTCATCGGTCCGGAGCTCGCGTCGTACGCCGCGATCGCGTCAAGCTCCTGAACGCCGCGCTCCTGCCAACGCGCAGCGCTCACTGACCCACGCGCGTACCGACGCGTCGGCGGCGGTCGAGTCGATGATGGTGATCGCGGTGTCGGCGAGTCCCGGCTCCGGAGGGTTCACCCGTTCCGCGAGCAACAGCGCGCAGATGGCCCGGTGCGCGATCCACAGCCCGGGAAACCGCGGGCGATGGATCCACTCGAGCAGCCAATCGACGCGAGGGTCGGTGTCCGGCGGCCCGAGGGCAGCCACGAGCGCTCCCGGAAAGTAGGGACTGAAGCGCTGCCGGCCGCTGCCGCTCACGCGCCGTCGATCTTCGTAGCGTTCCCGGAAGAGCTGGTCCGCGATGGCCGGCTCTCCGCGCAGGAGATGGAGGAGCGCGCGGTCATAGTGCGGCAGCGTCGTCTCGGGAAGGTCGAGGCCGTCCAGCACCCACGGTGGCCCGGCGATGGCGCGCAGCACGAGCTCGAACACCGTGCCGATCTGGAAGGGCACGCGCGAACGCACTCGCTCGTCGAAGAGGTGTCGCGCGGCATCCGACATGCCGACCCAGGCCAAGCTGCATGCCGCCGCGATCTCGGGTTCGTCGGCGCGGGTCACGTCGCCGAGCTCGCGCTGGCGGTCCGCGACGACGAGGAGCTCACGGTCGATGCGTACCGGTCGCGCCGACACCGCTTTCGTGCCCATGGTCAGGAGGAAATTGGCTTCGATCTCCTGCGAGACGTCGAGAGGAAACGACGTGAGGCGCGGTAGCCACTCGTTGAGGACGTCGGCTGCCTCGGCTTCGAGTGCGGTGTCGCAGATCGCGATCGCGAGGCGTCCGGCGCTTCCGAGATCCCCGAGCTCGATCGCCTGTTGGGCGCCGTCGATGGCGAGCGCGAGCGCTTCGTCGGGGGAGTCGATGTACAGGATTGCGGCGAAGGCGGGGATCGACGCGATGTACCGGCGGCGGTCGCCGGCGTCGCGAAGTTCCTCGAGCGCGAGGCGTGCTCTCGTGATCGCGTCGGTGAAGTAGGTGCCGTCGGAGCGATGGATGACGCACGCGATGTCGGCCGCCTCGACCGCGAGCCGCGCGCTCAGTCCGCGGTCGCCGGTCGACCGAGCGTCGGCGGCGGCGGCGTCCAGGATGCTCAGCGCGTCGTCGTAGCGCCCCGTTCGTGAGAGCACGACCCCGTAGGTCACGGCGTGCGCCGCCGCGTCGGCGGGTGTGTCGCGGAGCAGCTCGAGCGCGCGTTCGCCGTAGCGCGCGGCGGCGTCGAGCTCGCCGGTGCCGTACGCGGCGCGGGTAGCGAGCGCGAGCCGGCGCGCGGCGAGCGGGCCGTGGTCGGGGTCGAGGCCGACGAGCTCGCGGGCGCGTTCGTACTCGCCCTGGTCGAGCGCGAGCTCGGTGTCGAGGAGATCGGCGAGGCCGGGCTCGGCCTCGCTGCGCGTCTCGCGCAACAGCGCGATCCACGACGCCGCCGCTTGGAGCGACAGACGATCGAGCGCCTCGCGGCCCGCATCGGCCGCGGCGCGCGCCGCGAGCGGCGCCGCGTCGCGGTCGCCCAGCCGGAACGCCGTGCCCGCCTGTCCGGCGACGATCTCGGGTGGCGCGCCCGCGTGCTCGAGCGCGTGACCGAGCTCGCCGTGGAGCGCGCGCCGGCGCGCTTCGTCGAGGCTCGCGTACGCCACCTCGCGCAGGAGCGGGTGACGGAAATGGGCTTCGGTCGAGGCCGTGAGCGTGGAGCTCATGCGCGCCTGCGCGACCCCGGCGCGGTACAGCTCGGGCACCACCGCGAGGAAGGCGCGGCCCATGGCCTCCGGCCAGAAGTCGTCACCGCATGCCGCAGCGAGGCCGAGCGCGTCGCGCAACGGCGGTTCGAACGACGCGAAACGAGACGCGATCAGCTCGGGCAGGCTGCTGTGCGCGTCGAGCGATTCACCGCGCCCCAACGCGAGCGCCGCCTCCCGCGCGTGCAACGGGTTCCCACCCGCCACCGCGATGATTTCGGTCGCATGCGCTCGCGCTTCACGGTCGTGTGTGGCACTGGTTTCGCCGGCTGCGCGTGCTCCGGCGACGATGGCCGAGATCGCGTCGGGGTCGAGCGGACCGAGGGCCATCACCTCGAAGCCGAGATCGTCGGCGTCGACCCAGTTCGGGCGGGTCGTGCACCACAGCGCACCCGGCACCCCGGCGCGCATCGCGAGTCGGCTCAGGAGGTCGAGGAGCTCGAGCGACGCGTGGTGGAGGTCTTCGACGACACACAGGATCGAAGGCGAGTCGTCACCGGCCGAATGTGCGAGGACGGTGGCCATGGCGTCGGCGACGACCGCGGGATCGACGTCGGCTTCGCCGCCCCTCGCGAGGCCGGCGGCGCGGAGAAGCGCGGCGCCCGGCGCGGGCCCGGCGACACTGACGAGCTCGATCACGCCGTCGAGGTCACGGCCCAGGTCGAGCAGCCAGGAGCCGACCACCCGCACATCGCCCCGGGCCGGTGAGCAGACCGCACGGACGACCCTGGTCCCGGCACGCTCGACGCGTTGCGCGGCCGCGTCGACCAACCAGCTCTTCCCGGTGCCCGGGGGAGCGGTGACGAGCACCGCCCTCAGCTCGTTGCTCAGCGCACCGTCGCTCGCCGAGGCCGCCAGCAGCGCGATCTCGTGCGCGCGCCCCGACTCGGGATCGATTGCGGTCGGGGAGTCCGGCGACGGTTCGGGAGCAGTCAGGTCGATGATGCGCTCGACGGGGGCCGCCGCGCTCGAGCCCGTGGCTGATCTCCGACCGCGGGGGGCGACCTCCAACCCGGCCAGCGCGCGCAGCGCCTCGGCGACCGTCGCGGCCGGCGGCCGCGCGGCCGGGTCGGCGTTGGTGCACGCGAGGAGCAGGTCACGGATCGGGGCCGGCGCGTCGATCGCGGCGTCCGCGCTCGCACGACCGGTGATGGCCTCGAGCAGCGAGACGCCGAGCGCGTACACGTCGAGTGCGGGCGCGGGCGCCGCAGTGGCGGCTTCCGGAGCGAGGTAGGAGGTCGTGCCCGCGAGCGCAGGGGCTGCGTCGACCCAGCCGTCGTAGGTGGTGCCGGCGACCGAGGCGTGCCCGGCGTCGATGAGCAGCGGCCCATCGTCGGTGAGCAGCACGTTCGCCGGTTTGACGTCGCGATGGACGATCGCCTGCGCGTGCAGGACCGCGAGGGCCTCGGCAACGGGGGCGAACGTGGCCGCGGCCGCCGCCACGGGCAGGCGGCCGTCGTCGATGCGTTCGGCGACCGTCGGCCCGTCGTGGAAGACGAACGCGAGGTACGGCTCGCCGTCGTCCTCACCCGCATCGAACAGCCCGATGAGCGCGGGGTGGCGGACCTGGCGCAGCACGGTCGCCTCCCGGGCGAGCCGGGCGGTGGCCAGGGGGTCCTCGACGCCGGCGCGCCGGAGCTTGACCGCGACGATGATCCCGTCGCCGCTGGCGCGCCAGACCTCGGTGTCGCGGCCGCCGCCCAGATAGCGCTCGAGGCGGAACGGTCCGACTCGACCGCCTGTGGCGCGCCGCGCGGGCGCACGAGTCCCAGCCCTCACCACCACCATCAGCCTCCGTCACCATGATCGCACGCAACCGCCTCGTCCGTCTCCACGGATCCCACGCGCAGTGCTTCCTCTACGGCTCGATCCCACGCGGAGTGCTCTCGGGCCGCCCCTACACTCGTCGGATGGCGAAGCTGCGCTGGCGGGGCGCGGCCGGTGAAGCCGAACAGGAGCTCGATGCTCCGGTCATTTGCATCGGTCGGGGCGCCGAGAACGAGCTGGTGGTCGACGAGTCGGCGATCAGCCGCGTGCACGCGCGCCTGGAGCTCGAAGCCGGCACGTGGCGCATCGTCGACCTCGGCTCCACGAACGGCACAGCGGTCGACCTCGTTGCCCTGCGGCCGTGGCAGCCGCATCCGCTGAGTCACGGCGCCGTCATCGACCTCGCGGGCGCGGTCGACGCGACCTTCCTGCTCGACGAGCACGAGCGCACCGGCGGCGAGGCGGCCACCACGCGACGAATCGCCGAACGGTCGGTGCGGCTGACGCCGGCCGAGACGGAGGTGCTCGAGCTCCTCTACGTCCACTACGACTCGCGACGCCTCGCGCCGCGCGTCGCATCGATCCGGGAGATCGCGGAGGCCCGCTTCACCAGCCCGGCCGCCGTGAAGATGGTGCTGCAGTCGCTCTACGACAAGTTCGAGCTCGCCGGCACCGAGGAACGGAACAAGGAGACGCTCGCGCTCCGGGCCCAGCAGTGGAAGGTCACGCGGACCCGCTTCTGAACGTAACGAACCCGCCGGCGGGGCCCGGCGGGTTGGCTCGTGTTTCCCATGATGATGGCGAACGATCTACTTGTAACGCATTGCTCCGTACCTCCTCCCGGTCAGCCCCAGTGGGCTGACGCCATCATGCGGGAAGAGGGAGAGATGCGACATCGCCGCGAGGGCCAGGCTTTCCTTACCTGTGAGGGTCCGACGGCGCGGCGCAGGCGTGAGCGAAGCGAACGTCAAGCTCGCCAGCGAACGAACAAGCCGCCCATCGGCGCACCTGCACACGCGAGGCGAAGCGACCGCGGCGCAGGAGTGAGCGAGGAAGCATGGACAAATAGCAAACCCGCCGGCGGGGCCCGGCGGGTTTGCTCACTGCTAAGGCTGGATTCTGGTCTTGCTCTTGCAATGCTGGTTGTTGGAAACCGTTTTACTTGTAACGCATGGCTTCCAACCTCCCTTCCCAGTGGGCCCCAGTGGGCTAGGTCCATCTTGAGGGAGGCGGGCCGATCGCGACATCGCCGCGAGGGTCAGCATTTACTTACCTCATTCATTCGCTCACTTCTGCGCCGCCTGCTTCGCCCCCGCGTGCGTCACTCGGAGCGACGGTGGCGGCTGGTGCGTTCGCCGGCGAGCTTGACGTTCGCTTCGCTCACGCCTGCGCCGCGCATGCTCAGGTTGCGGCCTGGGATCGCGCGCGTTCGATGGCGGTGTTGTTGACGACGAAGGTGGCGGCCGCGGCGAGTAGCAGGCAGCCGGCGCCCATGACGAGCAGCGGCGCGCGCAGGCTCACGATGCCGCCCAACTGGCCCGCCGCGAGCGCGCCGAGCGGCGCGGCGGTCGCGAACGCAACCCGGTAGAGCGAGTTCACGCGCCCTCGGAGCTCGTCGGGAACGAGGGTCTGGCGCAGCGAGACGATGACGATGTTGCCGAGGGTGCCGCTCGCGAGGGCCGCCGCCATCGCCGCGCCGAACACGAAGATGTTGTTGGTCGTCGCCGCCGAGAAGCCCGCGACCCCGGCGACGGCCATGCCCGTGATGACGGTGCCGCCCGGCCCCAGCACCTTGATCACGCGCTCGGCCGCGAGCCCGGCACCGATGCCGCCGAACGCCGCGGCCGTGAGGATGAGTCCGAACGACGCCTTCGACGCGTGCAGCACGTGCAGGACGAACAGCACGTTGATCGACTCCGCGCCGACGACGAGGAAGTTGTAGGTACACCCGACGACGAGGAGCGACCGCAGGAGCTCATGGCGCTTCAACCACGTCCAGCCCTCGCGCAGGTCGGCGCGGATCGTCGGCTCTTCCCGCCGGCGCCGGGCCCGCTCACGGTCGCGCGCACGCTTGGTCGACATCCGGGTGCGGGCGCCCCGCGCCCGGTAGCTGCCGGAGAGCGTGAACACGAGCAACGAGGCCGCGAGGAACGACGCCGAGTCGAGGGCGAACGGGAGCGACGCGGCCCGCGCGAACAGTGCCGCGCCGAGCGCCGGGCCCGCGAGGTCGCGGGCGACGTTCTCGGTGACGAAGAAGCGGGCATTGGCGCGTTCGATCGACGCCTCGTCGACGAGGCTGGGGAGGATCGACTGCGCAGAGTTGTCGAAGAACACCTCTCCTGACCCGAGCAGGAACGCGACCACCCAGATCAGGCCCACGGTCGCGTCGCCGTGCCAGATCGCGAGCGCGAGCAGGCCGACCGCGATGCAGCGTCCCGAGTCGACGATCGCCATCACCCGCCGGCGGTCGGCCCGGTCGGCGACCACCCCACCGAGCAGGCCGAAGAACAACCACGGGAGCCCGCGGGCGACCTCGAGGCCCGATACCTGGGCCGTGCTCCCGGTGAGGCTCGCGATCAGCAGGGGCATCGCGGAGAGGATCAGCCCGTCGCCGACGAGCGAGATCGCGGAGGCCGTCCATACCTTCTGGTACCTCGGACCCAAGGATTCCCTCGTCACCGGCGGAACGTAACCGCACCGGTTCGGGGCGGGGCGGATCACACGACTTGTCGTAGGCGCCTTCTAAGGTCGCGTCATGGAGCGGCGAGCGCCAAACACGGCCAAATCCGGCACCAACAGCCCGAGCGAGCGCGACCGTAAGGACGCGTACGGCGCCGCGCAGATCCAGGTGCTCGAGGGTCTCGACCCGGTGCGCCGCCGGCCCGGCATGTACATCGGTTCGACCGGTTCGCAGGGCCTGCACCACCTCGTGTGGGAGGTCGTCGACAACGGTGTCGACGAGGCCATGGGCGGTCATGCGACCCAGATCGACGTCACCCTGCTCGCCGACGGTGGATGCCGGGTTGCCGACGACGGGCGGGGGATCCCCGTCGACAAGCATCCCCGGTTCAAGGACCGCACCGCGGCCGAGGTCGTGATGACCACGCTGCACGCGGGCGGGAAGTTCGGCGACGGCGGCTACAAGGTGTCGGGCGGTCTGCACGGTGTCGGAGTGTCGGTCGTCAACGCGCTGTCGTCGCGGCTGATCCTCGAGGTCGACCGCGACGGCAACACCTACCGCCAGGAGTACGCGCCGGAGAAAAAGGGGTCGAAGATCAACCCCGGCGTGCCCCAGGGCAAGCTGCGGATCGTCGCCAAGTCGAAGCGCGGCCGCACGGGCACCACCATCACGTTCTGGCCCGATCCCGAGGTGTTCGAGGAGATCGAGTTCCGGGCCGCGACGATCATGGAGCGGCTGCAGGTGATGGCGTTCCTGCACGCGGGCCTCACGATCGGCTTCCACGACGAGCGCCCCGGTCACAAGCAGGAGCAGTCGTTCCACAACGAAGCCGGCATTGTCGACTTCGTCCGTCATCTGAATGCGGCGAAGGAGCCACTGATCCGCGACGTCGGGTCGTTCTCGGCATCGGAGCCGGAAGGCGACATCGAGGTCGCGTGGCAGTGGAACACCGGCTACCACGAAGGTCTGCACACGTTCGCCAACGGGATCTCCACCACCGAAGGCGGCATGCACGCGGAGGGCTTCAAGCGCGCACTCACGGTCGCGATCAACCGCTATGCGAAGGAACGCGGGCTGCTCAAGGCGAAGGAAGCGGCGTTCCAGGGCGACGACGTGCGGGAAGGGCTCACTGCGATCGTCTCCGTTTACCTCAAGGAACCGCAGTTCGAGGGGCAGACGAAGGCGAAGCTCGGTAACACCGAGATCCGTTCGCTCGTCGAGCGGCTCACCGGCGAGCGCTTCGGTCGTTGGCTCGAGGAGAACCCGAATCCGGCGAAGGCGATCGTCGCGAAGGCGGGCAGCGCGGCGCGGGCCCGCGGCGCGGCGAAGCAGGCCCGTGAGCTCACGCGGCGCAAGAGCGCGCTCGAAGGCGTCGGCATGCCCGACAAGCTCGCCGACTGCTCGTCGCGCGTCGTCGCCGACACCGAGCTGTTCATCGTCGAGGGCAACAGCGCGGGTGGTTCCGCGCGCGACGCGCGCTCACCGAAAACGCAGGCGATCCTCCCGCTGCGGGGCAAGATCCTCAACGTCGAACGCGCGTCGATGGACAAGATCGTCGCCAACACCGAGATCCAGGCGCTCGTCTCCGCGATCGGCGGTGGGATCGGCACCGACTTCGACGTCAGCAAGGCCCGCTACGGGAAGATCGTGATCCTCGCCGACGCCGACGTCGACGGCGGGCACATCCGCACGCTCCTCATCACGTTCTTCTACCGCCAGATGACCGCGCTCGTGGAGGCGGGGCGGCTCTATGTCGCGCAGCCGCCGCTCTACTCCGTCGAGATCGCGGGCACGCGCAGTTACATCGCCGACGATGCCGCGCGGCAACAGGTGATCGAGGCGAACGCGAAGCGGCAACTCACGTTCGCCCGCTTCAAAGGGCTCGGCGAGATGGACTACCCGGAGCTGCGCGAGACCTGTATGGATCCCGCGACGCGCAACCTCGTGCGTATCGACGTCGACCAGGCCGTCATCTGCGACGAGATCCTCTCGGTGCTCATGGGCGACGACGTCGACAAGCGCAAGAACTTCATTCAGCAGAACGCCAAAGACGTTCGCTTCCTCGATATCTGAACGGATATCTGAGGCCGGACACCCGAAGGACGCTCATGGCACGCAAGAAGGCAAGCGCGGAGGCGACCCTGTTCGAGGCGCCGGTCGCGAGCCGCACCCTCGCCGAAGAAGTGGAGTCGGCGTTCCTCGACTACTCGATGAGCGTCATCGTCAGCCGTGCGCTCCCCGACGTGCGCGACGGCCTGAAGCCGGTGCACCGGCGAATCCTCTGGGCCATGCACGACGCCGGCCTGCGTCCCGACCGCCCGTTCGTGAAGTGCGCGCGCGTCGTCGGCGACGTCATGGGGCGCTTCCACCCGCACGGCGACACCGCGATCTACGAAGCGCTCGTTCGCCTCGGCCAGGACTTCTCCCTCTCGAACGTGTTGATCGACAAGCACGGCAACTTCGGTTCGCCCTCCGATCCGCCCGCCGCGCAGCGCTACACCGAGTGCCGACTGAGTGTCCTCGCGACCGAGATGCTCGCCGGGATCGACGAGGGAACCGTCGACTTCGAGCCGAGCTACGACGCGAGCGACGAAGAGCCGCTCGTGCTTCCGAGCCGCTTCCCCAACCTGCTCGTGAACGGCAACCAGGGCATCGCGGTGGGCATGGCCACCAACATCCCGCCCCACAACCTCGGCGAGGTGTGCGACGCGGCGCTGAAGCTCATCGACCGGCCCGAGACCACGCTCGACGCGCTGATGAAGATCGTGCGCGGCCCCGACTTCCCGACCGGCGGGCTCATCATGGGCGACGACGGCATCGCGGATGCGTACCGCACCGGCCGCGGGTCGATCCGAATCCGTGCGGTCACGGCGGTCGAGGAGTCGCGGCGCGGTCCGGTGATCATCGTCACCGAGATCCCGTACCAGACGAGTGTCGACGCGATCGCGGGGAAGCTCGCGGAAGCGGTCGAGAGCGGCCGGATCGAGGGTGTGCGCGACATCCGCAACGAGTCGGGGCAGGGCAGCACGCGGCTCGTCATCGAGCTGCGCGCCGACGCCAACCCGCAGATCGTGCTCAACAACTTGTTCAAGCACACGCCCGCGCAGACCTCGTTCGGCATCAACATGGTCGCGCTCGTCGACGGCGTGCCCCGCACGATCAACCTCGCGCAGGCTCTGCAGGAGTGGGTCGACCACCAGGTTGTCGTCGTCACGCGCCGCACCCGTTTCCGGCTCGAGAAGACGGAAGCCCGCCTGCACATCATCGAGGGCCTCGTGAAGGCGCTCGACCAGATCGACGCGATCGTCGCGCTCATCAAGGCGTCGAAGGACCGCGCCGCGGCCCGTACCGGACTCATGGGAACGGGCTTCGAGTACAGCGAGATCCAGGCCAATCACATCCTCGACCTCGCGTTGGGTCGGCTCACGCAGCTCGGCCGCGACGAGCTCGTTGCCGAGCGCAAGGAGCTCACGGCCGAGGTCAAGAAGTTGCGCCGGATCCTGGCCCATCGCGAAGAGCTGATGGGTGTGATCCGCGAGGAGCTCGTCGCGATCCGTGACGCGCACCGCCGCGACCGGCGCACGCGCATCGTCACCGACGATCGCGGCGAGATCGCCACCGAGGCGCTCGTCGACGACGAACCGTTGCTCGTCACGGTGACCGCGCGCGGCTATGTGCAGGCGCGGTCTGCGCGCGGACGCGGCGCGAAGACCGCGGAGCCGGGGGAGCGCGACGCGGTCGCGCAGGTCATCGAGACGTCGACGCTCTCGGGGTTGCTCTTCTTCTCCGACCGCGGGCGCGCGTACCGAATGGCCGGCCACGACCTTCCGAAGGCCCGGCTCACTGCGGCACCGAACTTGTTCCAGCTCGGCGACGGCGAGCAGATCGTCGCGGTGGTCGACGCCAACCTCACCGACGAGCACGAGCACGTCGTGTTCGTCACGGCTACCGGGGGTGTGAAGCGCACGGAGCTGTCGGAGTTCGTCGACGCGGGCGCGCGCCGCGACGGCATCGTCGCGATGAAGTTGACCGGCGACGATCGGGTGGTGTCGGTATTCCCGGGTTGGAGCGACTTCGAGACGTTCATCGCAACGCGCGACGGGCAGGGCATCCGCTTCGCCGAGGCCGAGGTGCGCGCGGTCGGCCGCTCGGCCGGCGCGATCCGGGGCATCCGGCTGAAGGGCGACGACATCGTGATCGGCGGGTGCGCGGTCGCTCCCGAGGAAAGCGTGGTGCTCGCGACGACGGCGGGTTTCGCGAAGCGGTTGCGGATCGACGAGCTTGCCGTGCAGGCGCGCGGAGGTGCGGGTGTGCGCGTGATGCGGCTCGATCGCCGGCGCGGCGCCGTCGTCGCGGTCGCACCGGTTGCCGAGCGCACGGTGTTCGTGCTCGCCGACGCGGCCGTGAGTGTCGCGACCACCGAAGTGAAGATCGCGGCGCGTGATTCCGTCGGCAGCGCCGTCCCCGGCCTTCCCGCCGGCGCGGTGGTCAGCCGCGTCGTCGCCGCCTCGGCAACCGTCGACGACTGACCTCGGACGAAGAACACTCAGCCGAAGTACTGGACCTCGACCGCGAGCGGGATGAGGTGCTGGAAGCGGAAGGTCAGCGTGGCGCCGGTCTGACTGATCGGCCGAGGCGTGAGCTCCGGGTGATGCCGGTCGAGGTCGTCCCAGAGCTGACGGAGCTCGTCTTCGGAGCGGACGAGCACACCGACGTGGTCGTAGCCGTGATACGTCGCCGCGTCGTCGCGCTCGCGCAGGTTGAGGTAGCAGTCCTTCCCGACGGCGATGGTCATGCGGTCGGGAAGCCGCAGCCGCTCGATCTCGCGCCAACCGAGGATCTCGCCGTAGAAGCGGATCAGCGCGTCTCGGAAGTCGTCGGTCAGGGTCCCCGGCGGGACGCTCATCGCGACGTGACTCAGCGCGTACGACCGGGCCGTCACGCGGCGAAGGCTACGCCGACGCGCTCGAACCGGGCCAACAATCGGAGCGGGGCGCCGGGGGCGGTCGGATACCCTCCGGCGTGGCGGGAGAACGGGTACGGGGCGCGATACGGCGGACATTCGGGTCGCTCGACACCCGCAACTACCGGCTCTATTTCACCGGCAATCTGATCTCGCACGTCGGCGGTTGGATGCAGACCATGGCCGAGGCGTGGCTGGTGCTCACGCTGACGCACAGCGGCACTGCGGTCGGCGCGACGTTCGCATGCCGCTTCGCGCCGGTGCTCCTCTTCGGGCTGTGGGGCGGCACGATCGCCGACCGCTTCGACCGGCGCAAGGTGCTGCTGATCACGCAGAGTCTCGCCGCGTTCCTCGCGGTCGTGCTGTGGCTGATCGTGCTCACGGGTGTCGTCGAGGCGTGGATGGTGTTCGGCCTCGCGATCGCGTTGGGATTCGTCACCGTCGTCGACGAGCCCGCGCAGCAGGCGTTCGTGCAGGAGATGGTCGGCCCCGAACGGCTGCCGAACGCGATCGCGCTCAACAGTGCCGTCGGGAACTCGGCGCGCATCACGGGGCCCGCGATCGCCGGCGTGCTCATCGCGTCGGTCGGCACCGCGTGGGTGTTCTTCGTCAACGCGGCATCGTTCTTCGCGGTGGTCGGCGCCCTCCTCGCGATGCGTTCGGTCGAGTTGCAGCGGCCGCACCGGCACCACGAACGGCCGCGCGTGCGTGAGGGCCTCGAGTACGCGTGGGGCATCACCGAGATCCGCGCCACGATCGTGCTCGTCGCCGTGGTCGGGACGCTCGTCTACAACTTCCCGACGTTCCTCACGCTGCTCGCGAACGACACGTTCCACGGCGGAGCCGGGCTCGCCGGGTTCCTCATGGCGATGCTCGGGATCGGCACGGTCGTGGGTGGCCTCACCGCCGCGCACCGGGCCCGCCCGACGTCGCGCACGGTCGTGGGCGCGGCGGCGCTGCTCGGCCTCGCGCTCGTGGTCGCCGCGAGCTTGCCCGGCAAGATCGCGGTCGAGGTCGCGCTGGTTCCCGTGGGCGCGCTGGCGGTGTTCTTCGGGACCAGCGCGAACGCGCACATGCAGGTGTGGTCGGAGCCGCACATCCGCGGCCGTGTGATGGCGATCTACACGTTGCTGACCCTCGGGACGACGGTGGTCGGTGGGCCGTTCGTGGGTTGGGTCTGCGGCACCTGGAGCCCACGCGTCGGGCTCGGTCTGGCCGGAACGGTGACCGCGACGGCGGCCGCGGTGATCTTCGCCTTCCGTCGCGCCCGGGCGCGCGACGCCGCACCCTTCGGCGGCGCGGTCCCGACCGTGCCCCAAACCCTCCCCGCCACCCTCGATTGACGGTGCGTCAGCCGGGCGAGTCGAGCGGGGCCGACGCGCAGGCCGGGCCGGTGTTGACGGGATCGCACCGCCAGGCGCGGTCGTCGGGGAGCGTCACGACGAACCCGCCGGGGAAGGGCGCCTTGTCCGGCGCGGGATAGTCGGTGCTCACGTACTGCGCGCCACTCGCGAACGCGGCTTCGCGCGGTTTCGTGTTGTTCGCGCGCGCCTCGACCGTGTCGCCGTCGGATCGGGTCCGGACGATGTAGCCCTCGCGCACGAGCTGCTGGATCTGCGCGAGGTACTTGCCGGTGGGGTCGTTCATTTCGACGAACGCGGCGTCGGGCTCACCCGGGGTGGAGTTGGTGAAGATCACGCGGTCTTTCAGACTCGGGTGACCCGCGATGTAGAGCTTGCGCTGATCGCTCTGGTCGAGCAGGAACAGCACCTTGCCGCGCGAGTCGGCGAGGGTCGGCCACGCGGTCCCGGTGCGCACGGCCTCTTCCAGCGTCGCGTGCTTCCCGCGCACATCGTCGGGCGTGATCATCTCCCTCGCGGGGAACACTGAGCGGATCTCGGCGTCGAGCGCGTCGAAATCCTTCGTGGCGAGCGGCGGGGGCACGACGAAGCCCATGTGCAGCGGGTCGACGGTCGCATCGTCTTTGGCCTCGACGAGGATCGCGATCGGAAGGTGCTTCGGGTGCGCGTGCGACCAGGTGCGCACCACGGTGAGACAGTCGACGAACGTGAGGCAGTTGCTGTTGAAGTCGACGTCCTGCGCGTGCAGCACCTTGAAGCCGGGCTTGCTCAACGCCGGGATCCCCGAATCGATGGGCTCGTTGATCACCGCGAGGAGCCGGCGTTTCGCGTACCGGCCGCCCTTCGGGTCGGCGAACACGTCGAGCTCGATCTGGCGCACCCCCTCACGGGAGAACTGGATCGGGAGTGCCGGGTGCGTGTACTCGATCGATTCTCCGAGCGATTTGTCGAAGGCGGTGATCGTGCTGAGCAGCTTCGGCGGATCCTCGAGGTGGTAGCTGTTGTGCGTGCCGAGGACCTGCACCTGGTTGAGCCGCAGGCAGGTATCGGAGCGGGCCTGCGCCTGGTCGGCCGAGGGTGGTTTCGCCCCTGCCGCCGGGCCGGACCAGCCCGCGCAGTCGGCCGGAACCGATCCCGGTGTCGTCGACGGTGACGCCGCCTTCCCGGAGTTGCTCGAGCACGCGGCGAAGAGCAGCGCGGCGAGAACAATCGCACCGGGCAACCAGGCGGTGGTGAGTGCCGTTCGGGATCGCATCGCCGGAAGCCTCGCACGCTCGTCGTTCACCGGTCGTTCATGTGGCGGGCCCGCGCATCTGACACGGGCGTCAGGGTTCCGTACGCTTACGAAGAACGTCTCGAGGGGGAACGATGCGAGCACTGCTCTACGGAGTGAAGCCCGACCCGCAACCGGAGCCGGAGGAGGACAATCAGCTCCTGCGCAACCTGGCGCACACGCCGATGCGGCTGGTCGACATGGACGACCCGCCGTTCCTGCGCCCCGACTGGGTCGTCACGAAGCCCCGTCTCACCGGCATCTGCGGCTCCGACTCCAAGCAGGTGTTCATGGACTTCGGCAACGAGGTCGGCAATCCCGACAACCCCATGAAGGGGTTCTTCTCGTTACCGCAGGTGCTCGGGCACGAGGTCGTCGCCGACGTGGTCGCGCTCGGGCCGGATGCGGAGGGCCTCGAGGTGGGCGACCGCGTCGTGCTCAACCCGTGGCTCTCGTGCGGGCCGCGCGGCGTCGATCCGATGTGCCCGGCGTGCCTGATCGGCGACTTCAGCCTCTGCTGGAACTTCTCGGTCGGCCCGATCTCGCCGGGCATCCACATCGGTACCGCGAAGGACGCGACCGGTGGTTACGCCGACCTGATGCCCGCGCACGACTCGCTCCTGTTCAAGGTGCCCGACTCGGTTCCCGACGAGCTCGCCGTGTTCGCCGACCCGTTCGCGGTGTCGATGCACGCGATCACGCGGCACCCGCCGACCCCGGGCGGGAAGGCGATGATCTACGGCGCCGGTGCCCTCGGCACGTGTGCGGCCGCGATCCTGCGGGCGCTCTATCCCGATGTCGACGTGCTCGTGGTGGCGCGCTTCGAAGCCCAGGCCGACATGGCCCGCAAGCTCGGCGCGACCGTGATCGGTCACGAGCCCGCGCTGAAGGTGATCGAGGAGGCCGCGGCGTGGTCGGGCGGCGTGCTCCAGCCGAGCGACGGGCTGCCGATGGCGTACCCGGGCACGATCGACGTCGTGTACGACACGATCGGGAAGCGCCAGACGTTCGAGGTCGCGGTCCGTGTGCTCAAGGCGCGCGGCACGCTCGTGAAGGCGGGCGTGCACGGCCCGACGCTGTGGGAGGACACGCCGCTCTACTTCAAGGAGATCTCCTACGTCGGCAGCAACGCGTTCGGGTTCGAGACCGTCGACGGCGTCCGCAAGCACGGCATCGAGCACTACCTCGAGCTCGTGCGCGACGGCCGCGTCGATCTCACCGGCATGCTGACGCACAGCTTCCGGCTCGAGGACTGGCGCGACGCGTTCGCGGCGCTGGCCACCCAGGAGCGCAGCGGCGCGATCAAGGTGGCGTTCGACTTCCGGTGAGGGCCCGCCCGGTGGAAGAGTGACGGGATGACCGACGGCGAGATCGAGGTGCTCCCGAAACCCGTGGAGCTTCTCGCGCTGGGAGAAGTGACGACCGAGCTGTTCGAGACGCTGAAGGACTGGTTCGACGTGCCGACCGCGGTGGTGCTCGACCTCTCCGCGGTCGACAGCGAGAAGGTCATCCTCGAGATGGCCGAACCGTCGATGATCGCGGCGCTCGCGATGCGCAAGCTCCAGGCCCTGCATCTGCTCGCGACTCCGGGTGTGCGCACGAGCACCGATGTCATCGTGACGATCGTCCAGGACCTCACCCGCGCGCTGCTGCAGGCGCCGGTGATGCGCCTGCGCGTCGCCGCCGAGCACGCCGACTGGGACGCCGCGCTCGCGGGGCTCACCGACGCCGGCGATGTCGCCGCGCCCAACGAGACCACGGCGGTCGATCCCGAGACCGAACGGTTCGAGATCCTGCACTCGGCCCTGCACGTCGCGGTGCAAGCCGTCGTCGAGGTATCCGACGGCCAGATCGTCTACCTGGAGTAGCCAGGCGCAGAACGGAGGCGGGGTCATGCCGGAGGTCGAAGCCGAGTGAGGAGGTTCTTTCGTGAGTGAAGACGTCGTCACGGTCGAGGTCGCGGAGCGGGTCGCCACCGTCACGCTCAACCGTCCCGCGGCCCGCAACGCGCTGAACCGCGCGGTGCGACGCGCGCTGCCGAAGGCGATCGCCGCGTGCGAAGCCGACGATGCGGTCGACGTGATCATCCTCACGGGCGCGGATCCCGCGTTCTGCGCGGGCGTCGACCTCAAGGAGTTCGGCTCCGGCGAGACCGTCGCGGCGGGCGAGGGCTTCGCCGACAGTGGTGTGCGCGATCCCGAAGGCCGGTTGCCCGGGTCCGGCGAAAGATGGCGCGGCGCGCTGCCGGCGCACACGAAGCTGCTCATCGGTGCGGTCAACGGGGTTGCGGTGACCGGTGCGTTCGAGGTCGCGCTCGCGTGCGACTTCCTGATCGCCTCCGATCGCGCGCGGTTCGCCGACACGCACGCGCGTGTCGGCGTGATGCCGGGATGGGGTCTGACGGTGCTCCTCGCGCAGCGGATCGGTGTGGCCCGGGCGCGTGAGATGAGCGTGACCGGCAACTTCATCGACGCGCAACAGGCGTACGAATGGGGCCTCGTCAATCACGTCGTGCCGCACGATGAGCTCCTTCCCTTCTGCCGCAGGCTGGCCGCGGACTCGATCACGATCGACCAGCGCGCGGTCCGCCGCATGCTCGCGACCTACGCCGAGAACAGCGACACCACCATCGCAGAGGCATGGGATATCGAAGATCGCGTCTCGCGCGAGTGGGAAGGCGCCGGCTTCGACCCCGCCGCGATCGAAGCGCGCCGGCTCGGCATCCTCGAACGCGGCCGCGCGCAGATCAGCCGCTGACCGACTCCGACGTGCGGTGGCGACGAGAAGCCGTGTTTTCACGTACCTGGTACTGCACTCATGACGTATACGACATAGGTGCAGTACCAAGGACCGCGCGCGGCCGCGCACAGATCAGCGACTGATCGTCTTCACGAGTTGCAGCGCGGGATTCTGCGGGTCCCAGAGACCGGGGAACTCTTCGAGCGGGCGGAACCCGTACGCGAGATAGAAGGCCCGCGTCTTCGCGTACCCCTCGTCGTCTGCGCTCGCGCTCAACGTCTTCACCTGGAGGAACTCGACGCCGACGCGCGCGAGGGACGCCTCCGCGTGGAGGAGCATCGCGCGGCCGACGCCCCGGCGGTGGTGCTCCGGTCGCACGGCCATGAGGTGCACCTCGCTCGCGTACGCGCTGTGGTGCACGAGGACGAGGATCCCGACATCGTCGCCGCCGAGCGAGGCCACGATCGCCGGTGATCGTTCCGCGAGCGCGATGTAGCTCTCGTTGGCCTGCTCGATCCCGAACCAGGTGGGCAGGGTCGCGAGGATCTCGCGGGATGCGTCGCCGGATCCGGACGCCTGGTCGCGGAGCTGCAGCACGCCCGTCAGACCTGCGAGAAGTCGCCCTGCGACGGGATCTGCGCCGGCGGAACTCCGATCACGATCGCGATCTCCTTGTGGTTGGTGAGTCGGATCGTCCGCGGATCGGTGGTCCCGATGTCGTGGCCGTCGACGAAGACGGCGATCTTCCATGCCGGTCGGCAGTAACCGCCGACACAGCTGGTGTCGAGCGCGACGCCCCACTCGATGAAGAACTCGCCGAGCGTGTTGTCGACGTTGGTGGGTGACTCCGTGTGCAGGATGCCCGTGACGTCGTGCGTGTGCAGCGGCGAGATGCAGGCCTGTTTGCACGGAGAACTAATCCCGCCGTATCCGGGTTGGCCTTCGATGACGAACTTGTGCACCCCGGGATCGTTGACGTTGATGCCGATGCCGGCGGGCACCGTGACCGGGTTCCCGTCGAGGAACACGTCGAGGTGCGCGTGCACGTGGTGCTCGAGGGTCTCGAACGGCCCCGGTTTGAGGCCGGCCGCGTGCGCCTGGGCCATCGCGTCCGCCGGTGCCGGCCACGGCACGGCTCCGCTCGACGGAATCGGTCCGCTCGGTGCGATCGTCGTGGTCGGGCCGCTTGCGGTTGTGTTCGTCGACGCCGCCGGGTGGGACGACGACGAGCACGCCGCCAGGGCGAAGGTTATGGCGATCGCGACCCCTCCGAGCCGACCTCTCATCTCGCATTCCCGTCTCGCCGGTGTTTCGGCCCGAGCCTGTTCCCGCGAGCCTGCCACCTGGTTGGGGACGCTTGAGTGTCACACCCGCTTCGTACGATCCGGTGCATGAAGTGGTGGACACCCGCATCCGACGCCCTGCCCGAGATGGCCTGGTACGAGTCGTTGGTCGCCGTCTCGCGCCGAGCGCGCGCGGCCCAGCTCATCTGGCCGGTCTTCATCGACGATTTCGAGTTCTTCGGGCGGGTCGACCGCGGGCCCCGTCCGGCGATCTCGGTCTATGGCCACCTGCTCACCGGCCAGTCGCTCCTCTGTGACGACTCCGGCGTCACGTACACCTACGTCGAGCCCAAATCGGTCGGCCGGACCGGCCGCTTCAAGGAGGTGTCACTGCGCGGCGCCCTCTGGCAGTGCGGTCTGCCGGAAGTCGCGGAGGCGACCCTCACGCCCCGCCCCGGTCGCCACGAGATCGATGAGATCGGCGAGATCGGCGAGCGTGAGCGTCCAGCCCTGCGAGCCGTGTGAGCCGGAAGCGATCGCGTCCGTTGTCGTAGGGCCGTCGTAGGCTCGTCCCGGCAATCGATCGGCAACCGCGAGGTGGATTCGGAGTGGGCGAAGCAGGATCCGGGGGCTCGGCATCGGCCGTCGGACGCGTGCTCGGCACCGAGGACGCCACGCCGCTGAACTTCTGGGTCGCGCTCGCTCCCGACCAGTATCTGCAGCTCGACGATGTCGTCGTCACCGAACGGGCGGTGCCCGGGCGGGAGCCGGTCACGCTGTCGGGCGTGGTCTCGCAGGTGCGTGCCCGCCACGAGGGCGCGCGCTACGACTCCGATGTCTTCCTGATCGAAGAGGGTGTGCTGCCCGCCGAGGTGATCGAGTCGGCCGAGGTGATGACGACCCGGGTCGAGCCCGAGATGTTCGTCCCGCCGCTGCCGGGATCGGAGGTGCGGCGGGCCACCAACGAAGAGCGCGACCACGCCCTCTACTTCGACCAGATGGCGAAGAAGCTGCCGATCGGTCTCGGACGCGACGGTGAGCCGCTGTACCTGAACCTCGAGTTCATCGACGGTACCCGCGGCGCGCACGTCAACATCTCGGGCATCTCGGGTGTCGCGACCAAGACCACGTACGCAACCTTCCTGCTCTACAGCCTCTTCAACTCGGGCGTGCTCGGCGCCGACGCCGTGAACACGAAGGCGTTGATCTTCAACGTGAAGGGCGAGGACCTGCTCTTCCTCGATCACGCGAACGCCAAGCTCTCCCAGGACGACGTCGACCGCTACCAGACGCTCGGCCTGCCGTCCGGGCCCTTCGACTCGGTCGCGATCTACGCGCCGCCGCGCAAGGGCGACCCGCACGCCGGCCCCGACGTCGCGACGCGCACCACGGGCGTCGACACCTTCTACTGGACGATCGCGGAGTTCGTCGACGAAGAGCTGCTTCCGTTCGTGTTCGCCGACGCGGAAGACGATCGCAACCAGTACACGATGGTGATCCACAACGTGTCGCGCCGGCTCCAGCTCGACGGCCGCGCGATCGGCGACGACGGCGCGTGGGAGGTCGACGGGCGCAAGCTCGCGACGTATCACGAGCTCGTCGACCTCATCGTCGAGAAGGTGCAGGACGAGGGCAGTCGCTACGACTGGGCCGGGCCTGCGACCGGCATGGGCACGATCAACGCGTTCATTCGTCGGCTGCTGTCCTCGCAGCGCGCCATCGCCGCGCTCGTGCGGGCCGACATCCCACTGCGCGCGCGCCGGCGGGTGAGTCTCTCCGACGCCAAGGTCACGATCGTCGACATTCACAACCTGCACGACCGTGCGCAGCGCTTCGTCGTCGGTGTGACGATCCGCAAGGCGTTCGAGGAGAAGGAGCTCCGCGGCGCCCGTCGGCCGCTGCTGTTCCTCGTGCTCGACGAGCTCAACAAATACGCGCCGCGCGAGGGCACGTCGCCGATCAAGGAGATCCTGCTCGACGTGGCGGAACGCGGCCGCAGCCTCGGAGTGATCCTCCTCGGCGCCGAGCAGACCGCGAGCGAGATCGAGCGCCGCGTCATCGCCAACTCGGCGATCCGGGTCGTCGGTCGGCTCGACTCCGCCGAGGCCGCGCGCCCGGAATACGGCTTTCTTCCCGCGGCGCACCGGCAGCGCGCGACGATTGCGAAGCCGGGCACCATGTTCGTGAGTCAGCCCGAGATCCCGGTGCCGCTCGTCGCCGAGTTCCCCTTCCCGGCCTGGGCGACGCGGCCCGACGAACGCGACCCGTCGTCGGGGAGCGGTCCCGCCGATCCGTTCAGCGGCTTTCCCGACGCATGAAGTTTCTCCACACCTCCGACTGGCACGTCGGCAAGCTCCTCAAGGGGGCGTCGCGTATCGAGGAACATCGCCGGGTGCTGGCGGAGATCGCGGGCGTCGCTCGTGCCGAGGCGGTCGATCTCGTGGTCGTTGCCGGCGACATCTACGAGTCCGCGGCCCCGACACCCGACGCGCAGGCGGTCGCGCTGCGCGGCATCCTCGACCTGCGCGACACGGGCGCCAAGGTGGTCGTGATCGCCGGGAACCACGACAACGCCGCGCAGTTCGACGCGCTGCGCCCGGTGATGGCCGAGCTCGACATCACGATGCTCGGCCTTCCCGTCCGGCCCGACGCCGGCGGGGTCGTCGAGGTGTCGGGGCGCGCAGGCGACCGAGCGTTGGTCGCGCTGCTGCCGTTCTGCTCCCAGCGGTACGTCGTGCGTGCGGCCGAGCTGATGACGGGCGACGCGGCCGCGCACGCGGGCAGCTACGCCGAGCGCATGCAGGCGCTCCTTCACGCGATGAGCGGCGACTTCGGTCCCGACACCGTGAACATCGTGGTCTCTCACTGCATGGCGCGTGGCGGCAAGCTCGGCGGTGGCGAGCGCGATGCACAAACGGTCGAGCCCTACTGGGTGTCGGGAACCGCGTTCCCGTCGGCTCACTACGTCGCGCTCGGGCATCTGCACCTCACGCAGGAGATCTCCGGCGCCGCGCCGATCTGGTACTGCGGATCGCCGATTCAGGTCGACTTCGGCGAGGTCGAGGACGACAAGCACGTGCTCGTCGTCGAGGCCGGTCCGTCACGGCCGGCGAAGGTGCGACCCGTGAAGATCGACACGGGCGAACGGCTCGCCATCATCGAGGGGACGATCGACGAGCTGCCGGCGCGCGCCGCCGCGAAGGGCGACGCGTTCTTGCGGGTGGTCGTGCGCGAGCCCGCCCGCGCCGGCTTGGCCGACGAGGTGCGCGCACTGCTCGGTGAACGCGTGGTCGAGGTTCGGCTCCAACCCACTGACGACGAGCAGCGCGGCCGCACGCGGGAAGGCTCGACGCGCTCAAATCGCAGTCCGCACGATCTGTTCAAGAGCTTCCTCGGTGAGGCGGGCTACGAGGACGATCGCATCGTTGCGCTCTTCGACCGGCTCCTCGACGCCCAATCGATGGTCTGATGCGTCCGGTTCGCCTCGAGGTCTCCGGCTTCGGTGTCTTCCGCGAGCCGACGACGATCGACTTCGAGGACGCCGACTTCTTCGCGCTCGTCGGGCCGACGGGGTCGGGCAAGTCGACCGTGATCGACGCCATCTGCTTCGCGCTCTACGGCAGCGTGCCCCGCTACGACGACCGGCGCCTCGTCGCTCCGATCATCACGATGGGTGCGCAGGAGGCGCGCGTCGCGTTGACCTTCGACGTCGGTGGCGAGCGGTACATCGCCGCGCGCGTCGTGCGCCGCACGAAGACGGGCGGGGCCACGCCGGAGGCGCGACTCGAGCGGGTACGCGACGGCGCGTCGCTTGCCGGTCGCGCGAACGACATGGAAGCCGCGGTCGTGGCGGTCGTCGGCCTGCCGTTCGCGCACTTCACGAAGTGCGTCGTGCTCCCGCAGGGCGACTTCGCGCGCTTCCTGCACGAGAAACCGGCCGAGCGCCAGAAGCTGCTCGTCGAGCTGCTGAACCTCGGCGTCTACACCCGTCTCGGCCAGGAAGCCCGCGCGCTCGCCGCGCAGCGCGAGGCCGAGGTCGGGCTGCAGCGTGATCGCCTCGAAGCACTGGCCGCGCTCGCGACCGACGACCACAAGAAGGTGGTCGAACAGCGGGGAGCGGCCTGTGCCCGCCTGGCCGACGACGTGCAGGAGGCCAGAGGCGCGATCGACGATCTCACCAAGGCGGGTGAGGAGGCCGACCGCGAGGCGCAGCGCGCGGCCGAGGTGCTCGCGGCACTTCGAGTGGTCAGGGTGCCGGTCGAGGTCACCGAGCTTGCGGGACAGCGGGCCGCCGCCGAAGCCGCGCTGGCCGCGGCGACGGCGAGTGCAGCCGAAGCGAGCGCGGCCGTGTCGAAGCAGACGAAGGCCCTCGCGAAGCTGCCCGACATCGCCACGCTGATCCCCGCGCGCGACGCGCATCGTGATCTGGCAACACTGCGCGCAGAGATCGAGAAGCGTGGCGCGAAGCAGGTCGAAGCGGAGGGTCGCGACACCACCGCGGCAGCGGGTCTCGCGGCGGCACAGACCCGTCAGGTCGACGCGGTCGCGGCCCAGGAAGCGCTGCGCACGGAACACCGCGCGCACTCGGTCGCGCAGACGCTGCACGTCGGCGAACCGTGCCCGGTCTGCAACCAGGCCGTCACGACCATCCCGAAGCTCAGGCAACCGGCCGGGGTGAAGCGCGTCGACGACGACGTCCGGCGTGCCGCGAACGACTTCGAAGGTGTGGCCAAGGAGCGCGATCAGAGCCGCCGCGTGCTCGAGTCGCTGCGCACCGAGATCGCCGCCCTGCATCGACGTGAGGTGGAGATGCAGACGAGGGTCGCGGAGCATCCCGACGCGGCCGTGCTGGCCGCGCTCATCGAGCGGGTGCAGTCAGCGCAACAGTCACTCGACGGCGCGCGACGAGCCGACGACACGGCCCGAACCGCGGCCGATCGCGCGCGCGGAACCGCCGAAGCGTTCACCGGTCGTCTGCGCGACGCCTCGGTGCAGTTCCGCGCCCAGCGCGAGCCCTTGGTGCGCAGCGGTGTCGACCTTCCCGACCTGCACGACGATCTCCTCGACGACTGGAGTCGCTTGGCCGAGTGGGCCGCCGACGCCATCGCGGCCCACGAAGAGCAGGCTCAGGCGGCGCGTGCGCGTGTCGAAGCGACTCAGGCCGAGCGGCGTGCGCTCCTGACCGGCCTGGCCGAAGCCTGCGGCGTGCTCGACATCACCGTCGAGAGCCCGATGACGCTCGACCGGCTCGTCGCCGCGGTGGCGCGGGCCGAGAACGACGCCAAGCACGAGCTCGCCGCGGTGAAGGCCGCGATCAGCGAAGTGAAGAAGCTCCGGAAGTCGGTCGGCGCGGCGACGGAGGAGGCCGCGGTCGCCAAGGCGCTCGGCAACCTCCTGCGCGCGAACGAGTTCGAGAAGTGGCTGGTGTCCGAGGCACTCGACGTGCTGATCTCCGACGCGTCGCGCACCCTGCAGGAGCTCTCGGGAGGCCAGTACTCGTTCGCGTTCGATGACGCGAGCCGCGACTTCCTCGTGGTCGACCACCGCAACGCCGACGAGCGCCGTTCGGTCCGCACCCTGTCGGGCGGCGAGACGTTCCAGGCGTCGCTCGCGTTGGCGCTCGCGCTGTCCGATCAGCTCCGTGAGCTCGCGGCCGACGGCGCGGCGCGGCTCGAGTCGATCTTTCTCGACGAGGGATTCGGGAGCCTCGATCCCGACACGCTCGAGACGGTCGCGTCGACGATCGAGACGCTCGCGGTCGGCGATCGCATGGTGGGGCTGGTCACCCACATCGCCGAGCTCTCCGATCGCGTCCCGGTCCGCTTCGTCGTCGCCAAGGGTCCGCGCACCGCGACGGTCGAGAAGGTGCTGACGTGAGGTTCACCGTCGATCCGTGGGATCCCACCTACGGCAGCGCGCTCGACTCTGATCTCGCGCCGACCACGGGCGACGAGGTGTCGGTCGAGATCGAGTGTGCGGCCGCCGACTGGCGACCGATCCCACCGACCTCGCTGCCCCAACCCGAGGTCGTGTTGTTCGTCGACGGCGTGCGCCGGGTCGAAGCGCGCGTCTGGATCGACCAGTCCGACGGCGGCGTCTGGCCCGGCATCTGCGCGTCGTACGCCGCCGGTGTCGTCGCGTGCGACGGCGCGGCGCGCATCGTCGACGTCGAGGTCCAGCGCGGGCTCTTCACCGCCGCGCCGAGCGCGACCGACATCGAGTCGCGCCACGGAACCTTCGCGGTGAAGATGACGGCGTCCGACGACCCCGACGCGCTGTCGCTCGCGTTGCAGGAGCGGATGTCGGGCGCGGAAGTGGCCGTTGCCCAGCGGGTCCGTGCCGCGAGCGCCGTCGATGACGACCTCCTCGTGGTCGACGGCCCCCTTCGTCGCCGCGAGCACCTCGCGCGCACCGTCGGGATGATCAAGACCCACAATGTCGCGTACCTCCCCCAGGACCAGAACCGCGTCGTCGGGGCGTTGCGCGCGGGAGAGCGCACGCCCGTCTTCACGATCGGAACCAGCTGGAGCCGGCACTCGTGGTATTTGTGCCTGCCGGGTGGCGAGGACGCGCCGTGGGCCGGAGTGGTGCGCTGCGAGGCGTCGGCCGACCTCGTGGCCCGTGACGTGATCGCGCTCGCCAACCTGACGGCCGCGGTGCTCCCGCGTTACGCCTCGGAGCGGTACAAGGAACCCCGGGCGCCCCAGAACCTGTATCCGATCAGCGGTCTCGAACGGGAGTTGCGGCGTCGGCTCGGCGACGCGGAGCTGCTCTACCGGGCGCTGCGCACGGTGGCGAAGCGTTCTCCGAACTGACCGGCACGAACCGGCGCTGATCCAGGCGGGCCGCCGGGGCGAATGAGTGTCAATGTTGCTTGACGCGCCGCGCGTGCCATGGTGCGCTGGCCACACCGCGATCCGGGGGGATGCGTCATGACGGCAATCGACGAGGCGGGATCGGCCGAGGACTTCGAGGCGCTGCTCGCGCTCACCGGCTCCGACACCGAGGGGTCCGTGCACGCCGTCCACGACGGTGCCGACGCGCTCTTCACGTGGGACTACGAGAAGGGCCAGCGGCCCGCGCTCGAGAAGCTGTACGAGAAGGCCAAGACCTCGCAGTGGAACGCGGAGACCGATCTCGACTGGTCGGCCGACGTCGACCCCGAGCGCGTCGCGGGGGGGTTACGCCGGGGGCGTCCGCCCGCCCCCCCCCCTGGCGGGTACCGCGCCGCCGCGCCCCCCGCCCGGGGGGGGGTGCCCCCGGGGGGGCAGGACCACAACCAGAACCACCCCGGGGGCCGG
>JBBSEC010000047.1:0-32742 GCA_038240075.1 Acidimicrobiia bacterium | reverse complement strand
CGCGCGCGGGTTGGTTTGCGCAGGGCCCGCGCGAGCCCCCCCGGAATGGTTTACCCGCCTCCGGGCGCGACGCGCGCGAGCCTCGCGACGTCGTGGCGCATCGCGTCGACGGTGAGCGCGAGCGCTGGGAAGGACTCGGGCGAAGGAGCGTCGGGCATCGGACCCACGGCCCCCGGGGTCGGCCTCGAGATCGAAGAGATACTTCGCCATCTCCATCCCGCCGACACCGTCGCTGAGGGCGTGGTGCAGCTTCATCACGAGCGCGACGCGGCCGCCCTCGACACCCTCCACGAGGGTGAACTCCCAAAGAGGTCGATCACGGTCGAAACCCGCCATGCCCGTCTGGCGCGCGTAGTCGAACACCTCGGCGAGCGTGCCCGGAGCCGGCGCGCAGATGCGCCTGACGTGAAAGGTGAGGTCGAAATCGGGGTCGACGACCCACTGAGGATTGGCGAGTCGCGACGGAGCCTGCACGACCTTGTGGCCGAAGCCGGGCGCCACGCGCGTGCGCGGTCGGCCCGATCGAGCAGGCGTTCCATGTCGGGCGGTCCGTCGAGCACCATGACGCTGACCACCGTCGACCGCAAGACCGGATCGGCCTCCATGTACCACGAGAACGCGTCGCTGTCGCTCATGTACATGTCGCGTCGTACTGTCGCTGCCATGCACTCCACACTGACAATGACAGCTCGCCGAAGACAGAGTCTTCCGGCACGTCCTTGGGATGTTCGGGCGTGACGCGATTCGAGTTGGAGCACGTGACGATCCATGGTCACGGCGTCGCGTTTCGGGCCGGTGGTTCGGGACCGATCGTGCTGCTCATCCACGGAATGGCGGGTAGCTCGACGACGTGGCGTTACGTGATGCCGAAGCTGGCCGAGCAATTCACAGTGGTCGCTCCCGACCTGCTGGGGCACGGCGCGTCGGCGAAACCGCGTGGCGACTATTCGCTCGGCGCTTTCGCGAGCGGGCTACGCGACCTGCTCGACGCGTTGGGGCATGACCACGCGACCGTGATCGGTCAGTCGCTCGGCGGCGGCATCGCGATGCAGTTCGCGTACCAGTTCCCCGAACGGTGCGACCGGCTCGTGCTCGTGTCGAGCGGTGGGCTCGGCGACGAGGTCAGCCTCTTGTTGCGCGCCCTGACGATTCCCGGAGTCGAGTTCGCGCTCCCGCTGTTGTGCGCGCGGCAGTTGCACGATGCCGGTTCGTCGCTGGCGGGCTGGATCGGCCGGCTCGGTGTGCACGCGCCGCGGCGGCTCGACGAGGTGTGGGCGAGCTACGGATCGCTCGCCGACCGGGAGACCCGGGCCGCGTTCCTGCACACGTTGCGCGCGGTGGTCGATCCGGCGGGACAACGAGTCAGCGCGCGGGACCGGCTGCATCTGGCATCCAATGTTCCGACACTGATCGTGTGGGGCGATCATGACGCGATCATCCCGGTGCACCATGCGCACGCGACGCACGAATTGCTGCCGGGGAGCCAGCTCGCGATCTTCGAAGGTGTCGGTCACTTCCCGCACTGCGAGCAGCCTGAACGATTTGTGGAGCTGGTCGCGCACTTCATGGCGACGACTGTTCCCTTGAGTGACGCCTCGCCGGGCGCAGGGTTGGCACACTGACGAGTCGTTCAGCCGAGCCTCAGGCGAGACGGCGGTGGAACGTCTGCTGCGTGACCGACGCGTCTTCGACGAAGCACCCCGCGCCGGAGTCGACGAGCTTGAGGAAGCTGGAGTCGCCGGCCATCGCGGTCTGGGCCGACTCGATCGCGGCGATGTTGTCGTAGGCAGTGAGCCATCCGACGCTGCCGTACGGTCCCGAGAGCGCCTGCGCGAAGATGCACGGCATCCCGGTGATCGCTTCGACCTTTTGGGCAACCTCCACGCCGAAGCCCAGAGCCCGCTCGATGTTTCCGGACGCCGCGACCGCGGCGACGCTCCCCACGTACTGGATCTCACGCGTGGGGTTGGGCGCGCCGTGGATCGGCTGGAAGATGGCATCGTCGAGGCTTCCGTCGGTGAACTTCGCGCCCAGATCTGCGAGCTTCGTCATGTCGGCGTCGCCGTTCATCGCGTCGTCGGCCTTCTCGACCGACGCGAGATCGGCGAACCACGCGGTCCACGAGATCGTCCCGTAGCCGGGCGAATACACCGTCGCCCACAACTGCACCTCGTGGCCCGTGACGGCCGCAGCCTTCTCGCTGATCGCGGTCGCCCACTCGAGTCCGGCCGTACCGTTTCCGCCCACGAGACGCGTGCGTCGATTGAACAGATACATGGAGCTCTCCTCCGGTTGAACTTCGACTGCGACCTGCGGAGATCATCCCGAAGCTCTGTTACATCTGCGCGCCGAGCCACTAACCTTGCTTGCGGCCTGGGGGCGGCTGGAGCCGGGGAGCGTCATGCAGTTCGAGGTGTTGGGGCCCCTGCGCGTCGTTGGCACCGACCGCGAGCCGGTCGCGATCCCGAGCGCCGTCCAACGACGGCTGCTCAGCCTGCTGATCCTGCGCGCCGGCACTCCCGTGTCGGCCGACCATCTCGCCGAATGCATGGACATCTCCGGAGGCGCTCTGCGTGTCGCGGTGAGCCGACTTCGCCGCCTGGTTGGGTTCGCCACGCTCGTGACGGCGCCCCCGGGTTACGAGCTGCGCGCGGAGTGCATCGACACCCGGGCGTTCGAGGACCTCCTCGCGCGGGCGGCGCGAGACAACGGCACCGCGCGCCGCTCACTCGAAGACGCGCTGAGCCTGTGGCGCGGCGACGCGTACGCAGAGTTCTCCGACGAAGGGTGGGCCGTCCTCGAAGTGCGGCGACTCGCGGAGCTGCGCGCGGGTGCTACCGAGGACCTCGTCGAGTTGATGCTCGACGCGGGGGAGTGGACCGCGGCCATCGCCGCCGTCGAGCCGTTGATCTCCGAACAACCGTTTCGTGATCGCCCACGCGCGCTCTTGATGCGCGCGCTCGCCGACTCAGGTCGGCGCATCGACGCGCTGCGCGCGTACCAGACCTACCGACAGACGCTGCTCGACGAGGTCGGTACCGAGCCGTCGGAAACGATCATGCTCTTGGATCGAGAGATCGCCAGGAGCGGCGCGACCGACATCGTGCCGCGGTGGTCACCGAGCTCCGCCACCGGTGAGTCGGTCGGGACGTTTCTCTTCACCGACATCGTTGGTTCGACGCGCTTGTGGGCCGAGCAAGCAGAGGCGATGAGCGTCGACCTGGCCGTGCACGACGATGTGCTCAGCTGCGCGATCGCCGACCACGGCGGGATGACGATTTCGAAGGGCGGCGACTCGTTCGCGGCGGCGTTCGAACGCGCCGACGATGCGGTCGCCGCCGCGGTGGCGGCGCAGCAGCTCTTGGCGGCGACCGACTGGCAGATCGCCGGGGGCGTCCCCGTCCGGATGGGTGTGCATGTCGGCGCGGCCCAACGGCGTGGCGATGGTTGGTACGGGCCGCCGCTGAATGAGGCGGCCCGCATGATGGCCGTCGCGCACGGAGGCCAGATCGTCGTGTCGGAGCGGGTCGCCACGATCGTGTCCGACGTCGGGCTGGTCGATCTCGGGGAGCATCGCCTGCGCGACCTCGACGGCACCCATCATCTCTTCCAGGTGTTGGCGCCCGGCCTGCGAGGCGAATTTCCGTCGCTGGGCTCGATGAGCCGCTACGTGACGACGCTTCCGACGCAGCGCACCGAGCTCGTCGGCCGCGACGAGCTCACTGCCCGCGTGCGCGCCCTGCTCCTCGAGCAACGGCTCGTGACCCTGCTCGGTCCGGGTGGGGTCGGGAAGACCCGCGTTGCCGTCGAAGTTGCCGGACAGGAGCTCGAGAACTATCCCGACGGCGTGTTCTTCGTCGACCTCACGACGGCCGCGACCGACGCCGATGTGGTCGCCGCGTTCATCACTGGCGTTCGCACAACGGTGCCGTCCGACCAGGAAGCCGGTGCCCACCTCGCCAAATACCTGGCCGAACGGCCGGCATTGCTGGTCGCCGACAACTGCGAACACGTTGTCGATCGGGTCGCGGAAGTGCTCGACGGACTGTTGAGTGCGGCTCCCGACCTGCGCGTGCTCGCAACCTCGCGCGAGACGCTCGACCTCGACGGAGAGCATTGCGTCGTGGTGCCGTCGCTCGAGGTCGACGGCGTGAGATCCGCGGGCGCGCACTTGTTCACCGAACGCGCGTTGGCCGTCGATGACTCGTTCGTCGTGGATAGATCGACGCTCGAGACGGTCGCCGAGATCGCTCGCCGGCTCGACGGCATTCCGTTGGCGATTGAGCTCGCGGCCGCGCAGATCCGGACACTCACTCCTTCGCAGATCCTGATGCGCCTCGATGATCGCTTCCAATTCCTGCGGCGCGGGAACCGCCAGGCGCCCCCGCGCCAGCGCACCCTCGAAGCCGCAGTCGCGTGGTCGTACGAGCTGCTCGATGCCGACGAACAACGCGCGTTCCGATTCCTTTCGGTGTGCGCCGGGCGGTTCGGCCTCGCGACTGCGGCGCGGCTCCTCGAGGTCGACGAGGTGACGGCGTTGCTCCTTCTCGACGCGCTGGTGACCAAGTCGTTGATCGCCTCGATCCGGGTCGGAGGCGAGAGCCACGGCTATCGCTTCCTCGAAACCTTGCGTGATTACGGACGACGCGAGCTCACCCGTCACGACGAGTGGGCCGCGGTCACGTCCGCGCTCGAGTCGGCGCTGGTACCACCACCGGAGCTTCTCGACGACTGGATGGAGCTCGAAAACCGGTATTTCTTTGCGAGCGACGTGACCATCATCGTCGAGGACGTCACTCGCCGCGCCGCCGCGACGCGCGCACTCGAAGCCGGACGACTCGACGCCGCCGCGCTGATCTTCAGCTCGTGCGCGTTCCGCGACGACCCCGGTGGGCTGGATGCGACGTTGCGTCTGGTCGCACCGCTGGCTGACCGGCGTGACACCCTCCATCCGACGGCGTGGCGTGCGGCGTGCGCAACTAAGTTGATCCTCGAGCGCTCGACCCGCCGGTACGACGCGTGCTTCACGACGGCGATCGACATGTCGGCTCTGCTCGAGGTGGATGATCCGGCGCGCAGATTCTTCGACATGTGGCAGTGGGCATTGACGGCGGCGGTTGCTCCTCAGGTCGGCATCGCCGGAATCGACGAGTGCCTACCCCGTCTGCGCGCGCAAGCTCGCCAGCCGTTCGACGCGACCCTGTCGGACATCCTCGCGTCGAAGGTCACGGGACTCGCGATCATGGGTCGACTCGACGAGGCGCGCATTGCGGCCGAGGAGACCCTCGCGGTGACGCCCGACACCCTGCGTGATCAGGCGCTCGCGAACATCACGTGGATTGCCTACCTTCTCGGGATCACGCCCAACGCCGACGTGCAACGCGAAGTCGCGTCCCGCAGCCCCGAGTTGGGTCTCGCCCAACTGTGCGTGGCTCCGGCCGCGCTGTGCGGCGACCGGCCGGTAGAAGCGCGCGCGGCCGATCTCGTTGCGGGCGCGCGCCGGCGACCGCCGACCGATGTGCCGACTCCGTTCTTGCTTGCCTTCGCGTGGCTCGCCGTCGAGGACGGTGACTCGGTGCGCGCGGCGGAGCTGGTGGCGACGGCGGAGCTGTACGACGCGAGCACGCATATCGGGCTGACGTTTCTGCTCTCGAAGTTGGAGGGCTGGACCGACGACAGCTGGGACCGGAGCCGTGATCGGGCGATCGGCCGCTTCCTGAGCGAGGATCACCACCGGGTTGCGAAGCAAGGTACGGCGGTGCTCGCCGCCGAGGTCGAACGCTGGGAACACATTCTCCGACGCACAGGCGCGACGACGCTCGACGCCTGATCAGGCCGACACGGGCCCAACCGACGGCGAAGGCAGAACACGAATGCAGACACCCCCGAAGGAACCGCAGGCGCAGCTGCGTTGGCTCGTCGACCGCGCCCAGATCAGCGACGTGCTCGTCGAGTACGCGCGTTGCGCCGACGCCGCCGACTGGTCGGGCATGGGCGAGCTGTTCACCGAAGACGGCGTGGCCGGCTTCGCGGCCGGGACCTTCCCGCCGTGGCCCTCGACGGCGGCGGATGGTTGAGCGAGCGGTTGGTTCGGGGAAGGTCGGTCGGTTTCGTAGCGACCCCGCACAGACTCGATTTCTTGCTGCGTACGAAGCGGCGCTCGAGTACTGGCCCATGCGACCCGATCGCCGAGACGTCGACACGCGCTTCGGGACGACGCACGTGCTCGAAGTCGGGGCGGCGTCAGGCTCGCCGATCGTGCTGCTTCATGCGATCGCGGTGTCGTCTCCCGCGTGGTACGCGGACATCGCGGCGCTGAGCGCATCGAACCGCGTCTATGCGATCGACACGATCACGGACCCGGGGCGCAGCCTGCAGTCCGCGCCAGTCCGGGACGGCGACGACTACGCCGTATGGCTCGACGAGGTACTAGCCGCTCTTGGTCTCGACCACGTCCACCTCGTCGGACTGTCCTACGGCGGTTGGCTTGCGCTCAACCAGGCGCACCGCGCACCCGAGCGGCTCGCTAGCGTTTCGGCAGTCGATCCGGTTGGCGCGATCGGGCGCGTGAGAGCGAGGTTCATGGTCAAGGCGTTGCCCGATGCCGTGCTCGCGCTCGCGAAGTCGGAGAAGGCGATCCACCGGCTCCTCGGACTGATGAACAACGGCACCATCCCCAGTCAGCCTCTGCTCGACCTCTCGGTCGCGGGTCTCCTCACCTTCCGTGCGAAACAGCCGTCGCCGAAGCGCATGACCGACCAAGAGCTCGCCAAGATTGCGGTCCCGACCCTGCTGTTCTTCTGCGGGCACAGTCCTGTCAACGACGCGCACCGTGCCGCTGAACGCTCGCTGCGGTGTATTCCCGGCGTCGAGATTGAAGTCGTGGAGAACGCAGGACACATGCTGCCCGTCGAACACCCGACGAGCTTCACCAGCCGTGTCCTGAGCTTCGTCGAACGGGTCGACGCGATGTGACTGACGCTGGGGCGCGACCGATCTTCACCACGGTGTCGGCGAGTCGACGCCATACGCGGTGATGGGGAGCGGCCATCGCAACGCAACGTCGTCGAGGCCACCAGGTGGGAGCACCGCGGTGACGGGACCGTCCGGGCTCTCGAGCTCGACGCGCCATGCGGGTGTATCCGAATCGACGGGTGTTGTCTCGCGGCGTTGTTGATATGGGCTGTCGTGGGACGTCAACCACGAAGCGGTTCGCGCAAGCGACAGGCGGCGGAGGTGGGTTCCACCGCGGCTCGCTTGACGGTGCAGCCCGTCGAGCACCGCGGCCGCCGCGAGGTAACCGGTGCCGTGGTCGAGGAGCTGACAGGGGAGCGCACCCGGTTCGTCGCCGGTGAGCGACTCGCCGGCCGCGATGCCGGTGGGCGCCTGTACGACGCTGTCGAACCCGCGTCGGTCTGCCCACGGGCCCGTATGTCCCCACGCATCGAGGAAGACCGCGACGATTCCGGGATGACGTTGTGCGAGTGATGCCGCGTCGAGCCCGAAGCGGTCGAGGGCGCCCGGTCGGTAGCCGCACACGACGACATCGGCACGATCCAACAACTCATGCAGCCGCGCGTCGCTTCCCGGCGCGCGCAGATCGAGGTACGCGCTGCGCTTGCCGAGCAGGGTGTCGGCGACTGCACCGGCGCGCATGTCTGGATGACCGGGCGGGTCGAGTCGCAGCACGTCGGCGCCGAGCGCACCAAGGAACCGCGTACACACCGGACCCGCGATCACCCGGGTGAAGTCGAGCACCCGCACGCCGGTCAGGGGCAGATCCGCGGGCAGGCGCGGCCGAGGCGCGCTGTCTCCCAGCAACTCGTGGCCGATCAACGGCTCAGCAGCAACGGCGAGCCCTTGGGGGTGGACGCGCCACGCCTCCAACGTGCGGACGGCCGTCGCGATCCCACCGGCCGTCATCACTCGCTGTTCGACCGCTTCGGCGGAGAGCTCGGCGATAGCTGCCGCGACCGCGTCGGCGTCTTCCGAGGTCCCCAACGCGTTCACGAGTGCGGCCCGGTGCCACGCGTAGTTCGCGTGCGTTCGCACCCAACCATCGGCCGCCGGCCAGAAGCGCGACAGCGAAGCGAACGTTGCTCCGGCGGGACGTCCCGCGACGCAGAAATAGCGTTCGCTGCGAACCGCGTCGGCGACGTGCGCGCGATCGAGGGCCACGGTACGAGGCTGCCGCCCACGTTGTTCGGACAACGCCGCGGCCGCAAGGAGCGCGACCGCGACACTCGCGACCGCAACTTCTTCGACGGGGAAGCGTGACGCCAGGTGACCAGATGTCCCGGTGAGGATCGCTCGCGCCGGCAGGGTTGAACGCGTTGCCGGATCATCCGCCGTGACCGCTTCCCACGCCCGCGCGATCAGACGCTCCTGGAGGTCCGGGATCACCACGCCGACCCTGCCTTGTGTCGGTGACCGTCTTCCGTGTCGAAGACCACGATGCCAGCCTACAAACCGCCCGATCCGCGTCCGCCGAACCCAGGCGGACAGACGCCGTGCAGCAGAATGACGGCGATGACTCTGACGTGCACGCCCGACGAAGCGGCCGCGCTCGTGCGCCCGCGTGACACGGTCGGGTTCGGGCTCGGACCCGGCAATCCCGACGCCTTCCTCACCGCGCTCGGTCAACGCGACGATTGGGAGCGTCTCGTGTTCGGCGGGGCGCTCCTACTCGGCTACTACACCGTCTTCACCAAACCGGGTGTCTCGTACCGGTCGGGCTTCTTCGGACCTGCGGAACGGGTCCTGTTGGCCGAGGGCCACGACATCCAGCTCGTGCCCGGCGGGTTTCGACAGTTCGCGCCAATCCTCGCCCGACTCGCACCGAGGATCATGACTGCGCAGGCCGCGCCACCCGATGCGAACGGCCGGGTCAATCTCTCGCTGCACTTCGGGGCAACGCGCGACGAGCTGGTCGAGGCCGGACGCGATCCCGAGCGCGTGCTGCTCGTGGAAGTCAATCCGCGGCTGCCGCGCACCGGCACCCTCTCGCCGCAGTTCGACAACACGCTCCCCGTCGAACTGATTGACGTGCTCGTCGAGACCGACGGTGAGCCGTACGTGCTCGAGGATCCGCCGCCGACCGAGCTCGACGAAGCCATCGCCGGAAACGCGCTGCGATTCGTCACGGATGGGTGCACGTTGCAGACCGGCATCGGCGCAATCCCGAACATGGTCGCCAACCAACTCGCGAGCGGAACCGGGAGCGGGTACGGCGTGCATTCGGAGATGTTCACCACCGGCCTCATGCGCCTGCATGAGGCCGGCAAGGTCACCAACGATGCGAAGGGTGTCTTCGACGGCGTCTCGGTGACGACGTTTGCGCTCGGAACCGCGGAGCTGTACCGCTGGCTCGACGGCAACCGCGAGGTCGCGTTCTTGCCGGTCGATGTCGTGAACGATCCGACGATCATCGGTCGCAACCGCAAGTTGGTGTCGATCAACGGCGCGTTGTGTCTCGATCTCTACGGACAGGCTGTAGCCGACAACATCGACGGCAAGCAGATCTCCGGTGTCGGCGGTCACGAAGACTTTGTCGCGGGCGCGGAGCTGCACACCGACGCCCATTCACTGATCTGCCTGCATTCGACGGTGACGGTGGCTGGCGTGGTGCATTCCCGCATTCTTCCCGCGTTGCCCGAGGGGGCCGTCGTCTCCACGCCGCGCCACCACACCGGGGTCGTTGTCACCGAGTACGGAGCGGCCGAGGTTTCCGGGCTCACGGTGCGCGAACGCGCGCACGCACTCGCGGGCATCGCCCATCCCGACTTCCGTGCCGCGCTGATTGCCGCGGCCGAGAAGCTCGGTCGAACCTAGCTGACGGCGAGGAAGCCAGCACCCCCATGGCGGGGAGGTTGCCTCCCTTGTTGACGGCACTTCGCAGAGGTCGAATACGACTCACCAGCGATGTGGGAGGGGCGTCTCGTGAGGAGACTCGTAGCGGTCATCACGGTGTTGTGCACGATGCTCGTATGCGTCGGGAGCGTCTCCGGTTCGGTGAGCGCGAGCTCGCCATCGAACGGAGCCGCGCCGACGATTCTGTGGGGCGCCTGCTCCGATCCGGTTCTGACGGCGGCGCACGCGCAGTGCGGCTTCGTGAGCGTGCCGCTCGACTACCAGAATCCCAGCGGAACGCAGATCCAGCTCGCGGTGTCGCGCGTTGCGCACACGTCGCCGGTGACGCAGTACCAAGGCGTGATGTTGACCAACCCGGGCGGCCCGGGTGCCTCCGGTCTGCAGCTCGCGACCCTCGGAGAGTTCGTGCCGAATGGGGTCGGCGCCCAGTACGACTGGATCGGGTTCGATCCGCGCGGCGTGGGGTCCAGCAAGCCCGCGCTGTCGTGCCTGCCCGACTACTTCGCCGGTGACCGCCCGCCCTTCGTCCCGACGCGGCCCGGGATCCTCAGCAAGTGGTTGGCCCGTTCGCAGGCGTACGCCGATGCGTGCGAGGCGAACGCACCCGAGCTTCTGCCCCACATGAAGACGGTCGACTCCGCGCGCGACATGGACAGCATCCGGGTCGCGCTCGGCGCCCCACAGATCAACTACTACGGCTTCTCCTACGGCACGTATCTCGGACAGGTCTACGCGACCCTGTTTCCGACGCACGTGCGACGGATGGTGCTCGACAGCAACGTCGACCCGCGCCGCGTCTGGTACCAGTTCAACTTGGACCAGGCCGCGGCGATCGAACGCAACATCAAGATCTGGTTCGGCTGGCTCGCGAAGTATGACGACGTGTACCAGCTCGGGACGTCCGAAGCCGCGGTCGAGCGCCTTTTCTACCGGCAGGTCGCGTCCGTCACCCGCACTCCGGCTGCGGGCGTCATCGGACCCGACGAGTTCGAGGACGCGTTCTACGTCGCGGCCTATTCGCAGTCAGCCTGGACGATTCTCGGTGGAATCCTTTCGAGTTGGGTCCACGAGCACGCCACCGGCGGGTTGATCGCGGCCTACAAAAACTTCGACCGGCCCGGCGACGACAACGGGTTCGCCGCGTCCAACGCGGTGGTGTGCACGGACGCGCGGTGGCCGCAGCAATGGAGCACCTGGGCGCGCGACTACCGGCAGTCGTATCGAACCGCGCGCTTCGCGACATGGAACGTCGCTTGGTACGGCGCGCCGTGCCGTGACTGGGCCGTTCCCGCGGGCACACCCGTCAACGTCGGCGCCGACCATGTATCGGCCCTGCTGATCGACGAGACCCTCGACGCCGCAACGCCCTTCGAAGGCAGCCTCGAGGTGCGCAAGCTGTTCTCGAGCTCGAGCCTCCTCGCCGAGCCCGGCGGCACGACCCACGCCGGCACGCTGTTCGGCAATGCCTGCGTCGACGGACACATCGCGGATTACCTCGCAACCGGCGTTCTGCCTCCGCGCCAGAGCGGTCGTCGCGCCGACGCCAAATGCGAGCCCCTTCCGCAACCAGTTCCGTCGGGAGCAAACGAGTCGCCGGCGCGGAGTGAAGTCATCTCCGCCTACGGCAGGGCGGTGTAGAGCGGCCACCCGCCCGGTATGCCCTTCAACACGTGATCGCCGCGCTCGACGAACGTGATCCCGGCACCTGCGGCGAGGCCCGGTACGACGTGGGACACGACGACGTCACCGGCGTCGGCGATTGCGCCGATCCGCGCCGCGATGTGGACCGCGAGCCCACCGAGGTCGTCGGCGCGGACGTCGCACTCACCAGTGTGAACGCCGGCGCGAACGTCGAGACCGATGGTTCGGACCGCGGCGATGATCGCATGCGCGCAATGGACGGCGCGAACAGGACCGTCGAAGCTCGCCATGAACCCGTCGCCGGTTGTCTTCACCTCTCGACCGTTGAATCGCTGGAGCTGGACGCGCACGAGCCGGTCGTGCTCGTCGAGGAGCTCCCGCCAGCGACGATCGCCGATCTCGACGACGCGTTCGGTCGAACCCACGATGTCGGTGAAGACGATCGATGCGACGACCCGGTCGACGTCGACGGCTCGCCGCGTGCCCGTCACCATCTCCTCGATCTCGTCGAGGATCTGATCCGCGTCGCCGAGGCAGGCTGGGTGGTCGCTGCCGGGCAACTCGACGTACGTCGCGCCGCGAATCTTCTGCGCGAAGTAGCGGCCGTTCTCGACGCTTGCCATCCGGTTGTCGCGGCTGTGCATCACGAGCGTGGGAACTCGGATCGCAGGCAGGATCTCGCAGACGTTGCTCTGGCACGCCATCGTCAAGATCGTCCGTGCGGTGGAGGGACTCGCGCCTCGGCGCTGGGAGCTCTGCGCCCATGCGTGAAATGGGTCGTCGGGTTCCAGGCTCGGGGCCAATACGTCGGCCGGTGGAAAGCCGCGTCCCCACATCGTCTCGATGGCGCCCAACATGTTCGCGATGTCCTCTTCGCGTGCTCCCCACGGCACTTCCGAGCTGGCGGCCCCGGAGGGGAAGCTGTTGACGAGGACGAGTGCGTCGGTGCGCTCAGGGTGGGTCGCCGCGAAGAGCGACGCCACCATTCCGCCCAAGTCGCTGCCGAGCAGGGTGGCACTCCGCGAACCCGATGCGTCCATGACCGCGAGTGCGTCTGCGACCCACTGCTCCAGAGTCGGCGGCTCGGTCGCCGAGATCGGATCAGACTGGCCAATGCCGCGACGGTCGAAGAGGAGCACGCGGGCGAACGAGCTCAACCGCCGCAGGAACCGGGTCTGGCGGGGCTCGGCTCCGAATGATTCCCACGGCATGACCCAATCGAAGAGGCGCAGCACATCGCGCGGGCCCTCGCCGATCGTCTGATGTGCGATATGGACACCGTCGGTGCTCGTATAGCGAGGCGCACCAAGATCCATCGAGACTCGACGCTAGGTCGTCGACGCCACCAACGCATCCGTGATCGGTCGGGCGGCCGGCTCTGCGCGCGCTTCGGTGGTGAGCGATCGGCATGGTCGCCGCGGTTCACCCGAACCCGTACGGCGTGCCGTATGACCGCGAAGCTGCGCGTGTCCACCTATCTGCAGGCGTCGACCGACGCCGGCGGACCGGCGCGAGTGGAGTGGTCACGCGCGGACAACTCGGCGACGGCACCTTGACGAGCGAGGCGACTCCGACGCAGGTCGGCACGGCCGACGATTGGGAAGCCGTGAGCGCGAGCTCCGCCGCCCACACCTGCGGCATCCGCGCCGGCGGTCAGCTGTACTGCTGGGGCGACAACACCACCGACCAGATCGGTGACGGCACGACGACCGAACGGACGGTACCGACGCGGGCCGGCACTGCGACCGACTGGAAGCAGGTCAGCACGGGTGGAGCCGGTGAGTACTACCCGCCTCCGTACCCCGACTCGGGCAACTCGTTCCCGGGGCACTCGTGCGCCATCAGCGCCGACGGAACGCGCTTCTGTTGGGGCGACAACGTCACCGGCCAGATCGGCGACGGCACGATGACCGAGCGCCACACACCGACTCAAGAAGTCACGCACTCGATCTGGAGATCGCTTGCGGCCGGCGCGCGACTCACCTGCGCAATCCGACCGCGACGAGATCTCTACTGCTGGGGGAGAGGTGATCTACTCGGCAATGGAATGAACACGAGCTCGGCGGTACCCACCCAGGCGTTGTTCGGCGGATGGGTCTCCGTCAGCGCGGGCGGGTGGCACGTGATGGGACTGCGTTCCGGTCACGACTGAAGTAGCGCGTCACGGCGATCGTGGCATGATGCCGGCGATGAGCGAACGTTTCGAGGTCCCGCGCACCATCCCCAACGATGCTGCGGCCATCTTTCGAGTGGTGTGCGATCCGCAAGGGCACGTCGCGATCGACGCGTCGGGCATGTTGCAGAGCGCGAGCGGCGAACCGGCCGGAGCCGTCGGCGACACGTTCGTGATCCACATGGATCGCGAGTCATTGGGCGACCTTCCGATGGGCAAGTACGACGTGACTGTGACGATCACCGGCTACGAGCAGGACCGCTTCATCACGTGGGAGGTGTCCGGTAAGGGCTTCCCGAGCATCGGGCACTACTACGGTTACCGGCTCGAACCCGTTGCCGACGGCACGCTCGTGACATCGATCTACGACTGGTCACAGGTCGACGAGAAGTGGAAGGCGAACGGCGGCTGGCCGATCATCTCCGAGTCCGCGCTGAAGGCAACCCTTGGCATCCTCGAGCGAACCGTGCGCGCCGCTCCGTAAGCCGCGCACGGGACGAATGCCACGGCGGCCGCTGCTACGGTCGTTCGGTGCCCCGCGGTGAACACGTCGAGCTCGAGCTGGCCGGGCGCACGGTGCGCTTGAGCAGCCCCGACAAGGTGATGTTCGCGGAGGCCGGCAAGACGAAGCTCGATCTCGTTCGCTACTACGAAGCGATCGACGGTCCGATGATGAACGCGATCGGCGGGCGGCCCGTCTTGATGCAGCGGTTCCCGAACGGCGCGGGCGGTTCGTCGTTCTTTCAGAAGCGAGTGCCCGACAACGCTCCCGACTGGCTCGAGACGACGATCGTCAGCACGCCGAACGGGACGACATCGCGGGCGCTCGTCGCGGCCGACATCGCGCACATCGTGTGGGCGGTGAATCTCGGATGCCTCGGCTTCCACGTGTGGCCGAACCGCGCCGACGATCCCGACCACGTCGACGATCTGCGCATCGACCTCGATCCGCAGCCGGGAGTCGACTTCGGCGACATTCGCGAAGCGGCGCGCGAAGTGCGGAAGCTGTTCGATGAGCTCGGTATCGAAGCGTGGCCGAAGACCACCGGCAATCGCGGCATCCATGTGTACGTCCGGTTGGAGCCGCGCTGGAACCCGATCGAAGTGCGCGCCGGCGCGGTCGCAGTGGCGCGCGAGCTTGCGCGCCGGCGTCCCGACGCGATCACGGACGCGTGGTGGAAGGAAGAACGCGGCGAGCGAGTCTTCGTCGACTTCAATCAGAACGCACCACACAAGACGGTGTTCGGTGCATGGTCGGTGCGGGCCCGAACCGGCGCGCAGGTGTCGACGCCGTTCCGATGGGACGAGCTCGATGACGTCGACGTAGACGCGCTCACGATCGACACGGTGCTGGCACGCGTCGACGCGGATGGCGATCCCTGGGCCGAGATCGACGCGCGCCCGCAGTCGCTGCAGCCCCTCCTCGACATGTACTCGCGCGATCTCGAGTCGGGACTGCAGGACGCGCCCTGGCCGCCCGTGTACCCGAAGATGCCCGGTGAACCGCCCCGCGTGTCGCCCAGCCGGGCCAAGAAGCCCTCCTGACGCGCGCTCACGCGCGCCGCGACGCTCGGGTTGGCGAGCATGATCGCCCGACGCGAGGGGTACACCCGGCGCCATGACCAGATCTGACCGGAGTCACGTCGCGGGCGCGGTCGCGAACATCGTCCGGGGCGTTGCCCGCCCGATGCTCGGCGCGATGTTCGTGTACGGCGGCCTCGACGCCGCTCGTCACCCGGAGTCGAAGGCGGCCAAGGCTGAGCCCGTCATCGCTCCGATCGCGGCAGAGCTCGGTGCCGAGGCAACCGACTGGGTGCGCTGCAACGGGATTGCGCAGGTGACAGCCGGGCTCACGCTCGCACTCGGGAAGTTGCCCCGACTGTCGGCGGTCGTTCTCGCCGGTTCCCTCGTGCCGACCACGCTCGCGGGCCACCGGTTCTGGGAAGAGGACGACGCCGCGAAGCGATCCGCCCAGACGATTCAATTCCTGAAGTACGTGTCGATGCTCGGAGGATTGCTCCTCGCAGCGGCCGACTGACCCGGAGGGGATCATGGCCCGCTCAATCTGGACCGGCTCCGTGAGCTTCGGTCGCGGCCAAGGCGAAGGGCAAGACCATCGAGAGCGCCGAGCCCGAAACGAGTTCAGAGGTGCTTGACCTCATGGACGCGCAGCGAGCGAGTCTCGCCGGAGGCAGCGCGCGCAAGAAGCCGTCGGCCTCGCGAAAGGTCGCAGGCGCACGGAAGGCGGCGACGAAGGGTCGGCGTGCTGTCGGCAGCCGGCGCTGACAGGTTCGTGGTGTACCGTCGCCGTGTCCCCCGCTTCTGGGAGCGACGCCTCACTTCGGCCTAGACCTCGCCGCCCGAGCCTGTCGCCACTTCCTCGAGCTCTCCGGCAGAGGAAGTGACGATGCCGCTTGCCTTCGAATCGTCGGCCTGGATCGATGCGCGTGAAGAAACAGGAACGCTGATCGTGTGCGTCGGCGGTGAGCTCGACTTGGCATCACGTGGTGTGATCGAACCTGCAGTGCTCGCCGCGATCCCGTCGGCCGCCGCTGTGGTCTTCGACCTCACCGACCTCACGTTCTGCGACTCCAGCGGCATCACGATGTTCGTCACCGCGCATCAGAAGGCCGAAGCGAACGGCGCGGCGCTCAGGTTCAGAAATCTCAGTCCGGCGGTGGCGCGCGTGTTTGCAATCAGCGGCGTTGATCAGTTGCTCGAGATCACGTAGCCAGTCCCGGCGTCAGCTTCGGCCCCGCGGTGTCTTCGAGGTCGAACCAGACAACCTTGTGATCGTTGGACGTGGCGACACCCCAGGCCGACGCGATCTGGTCGACGATGACGAGCCCGCGTCCGCCCGGCTGGACTTGGTCGGTCGTTGGGCGCAGACGAGCGGGTAAGGCGGGACCGGGATCGCACACTTCGACGCGGAAGCGTGGCGGTTCCCAAGACCCGGTGATCCAGTACGGCTGACCGACGTGGATGACGGCGTTCGTCGCGAGCTCGGACACGAGCAGCACCGCGGGCTCGACGAGTGCGTGCGCGCCGATCTCGTCGAGCCAGTCCGTCACTGCCGACCGGGCGAGTCGTACCGAGCGGGCGGAAGGCTCCAGCTCAACGGAAAAGTTCACAGCGGTTCAACTCCGAGCTCGCGCCGGCCGGCTGCCTGTCGTCCTGCCCGTATCGCGGGCTCGCCACACGTCTCGCGCATCCGACCTCCACCCGCGAGGGAATCGCTCAGTGGATCCGTTTGACAACGAGGGCAATGTCGTCGCCCGGATCGTCGTCGACGAGTTGATGGATGAGGAGATCGGCGATGGTCTGGACCGAGTCGCCGCGGCATGCGACCGCGCAATCGGCGAGCCGTTGCAGCCCTCGATCGATGCTTTCCCCGCGCCGCTCGACGAGTCCATCCGTGTAGAGCAACAGCAAGTCGCCGGGCGTCACCTTTACGACGGCTTGCGAACGTGACGGGTTGCCGACCCCGAGCGGCGTGGCCAATGCCGCATCGAGCCATGTCGCCACGTTCTCGTGCACCAGCAGTGGGGGTGGATGGCCCGCGTTCGAGTAGGTGATCGTCTGTTTCGCCAGGTCGACGACGGCGCACACAACGGTTGCGCAGAACGCGGCCGGCATCGTCATCGCGAATCGATGCAGCGAGGTGATGACCTCGGCCGGCCCTCGACCTTCGATCAGGAGCGCCCTGCTCACGTTGCGCAGTGCGCCCATCGCCGTCGCCGCCTCGAGGCCGTGACCGACACAGTCGCCGACGATGAGCGCGCGCCGTCCGGCACCAAGATCGAGCACCTCGTACCAGTCGCCGCCGACGGTGAGGTTGCTGGCCTTGGGAAGGTAGCGCGCAGCCACGGTTGGGAGGTCCGATGCCAGCTCCAACATTGCGTGCTGCAACGTGTCGCTGATCTGGCGGAGTGCACCGAGCTCGGCTGAACGAAGGAGCGCTGCGGTCATCGACGCGGCAATCGTCTGGCGGATGAGCCCGATGAATTGTTGGTACTCCGCGTCGAAGTCGCGATTCGGATTGACCTTGACAACGACGACCGTCTGGAGGTTCGGATCGTCGATTCCGAATGCGACTCGGCGCGCCGGAAGACCCGGCCTCCAGTCGTGCTCGAGCACGAGGGGCTCGACCGCGGTCGCCGCTTGAAGTACGAGCGCGCGTTCGCTGGCGTCGGTCAGCGGTTCGCGCGGACTGGCGATCCGAACGACGTTGCCTGCGATGACGAGGTCGATCTCAGCCGCGGGTATCTCGGGCCGATCGCGCAGTACTTCGACGGTCGCCTCGGCGACGGCCTCGATGGTCGCGGCGCTCATGAGCGCGCTGGCAAGCGTGCCGACGCAGCGGAGCCGGCGGCGGTCTAACACCTGGCCGGTCGTCTCGGTGGCCACGACGAGCAATCCGGCGACGGTCTCGCTGTCGTCGTGGATCGGGCTGTAGGAGTATGTGAAGAACGTCTCCTCCGTGTAGCCGTTGCGGTTGATCAGGAGCCGCTGATCGACATTCCTGACCGCTTCGCCGTGATCGAACACCCGTGAGAACAGTGGGCCGATCTCGTCCCAGATCTCTGCCCACGTGTCCCGCGCGCTGCCACCCAAGGCTTCCGGATGTTTGCGGCTCCCCAGGATCGGTCGGAACGCGTCGTTGTACAGCTGCGTGTACTCCCGACCCCACACGAGCATCATCGGGAACTCCGAGGTCAACATGACCTGCACGAGGAGCCGCAACTGGTCGGGCCACGCCTCGATCCGACCGAGGGGTGTCGCCTCCCACGGATGCGACAGCACGGTACGGGCGGTGGGCCGATCGCCCACCCGATCGAGCAGAAGCCGTATGCCGGGCGTCGTGCCGACTTCGCCTGCCTCCACGACCGTCACCATAGGCGCAGCGCGCACGAAAACCAGCCGCTCGCCGACGCGCTCATCCGTCTTGGTCGTGACCGCCCCGGGCAAACGCCTCGCGCGCCGCTTGTGCGTGAAACGGGATCAGCCGTGTCCTCTGGCCGGAGGCCCGGCGTTCCATCTCGTCGAAATCGAAGTCCGAGAGCTCCCCGATGGCGGCCGTGTTCAACGATTGCAACAGCGAGCGTGTTGCGTCCAACGTGGCGGCATCCTCTTCGAGATCGCGCACGATCGGCTCCGACGCGCCAAGGCGAGACCACCGGCCGCTCCGGCCCGGTGATCGTTCAGATAGATGCCGAGCAAGGACGTGTATCGGCTCGAGCATCGTTCAGCACGCGTTGCGCAGTGTCCATGCGTCCTCCTTCGTCTGGTCTGTCCTTCTACCGCGTTGTGACGCCGGATATGCATGGAGCGATGCCGCTCGGGTCCGTTCGCATCACCGCGCGGATTGAAGTCCGGCGCGGCGGGTAAGGAGACGCGGCCCGCGCACATCTCCACATTGGAGACACCTCGGCTGCTCCCGCGCTCGTCGTCGAGCCCCCGCGTTTCTTCAAGAACGGAGTTCCATCATGGCGACCAAGAAGGCGGCATCGAAACCCGCGACCCCGGTCGCCCGCGCGGTGCTGGTACCCCGGGCCAGCAAGGTGCCCGCGCAGGACAGCGAGTTCCTCACCAACGCGCAGGGTCAGCGGTTGTCGCACACCGACGACTCCTTGAAGGTCGGCGAGCGGGGCCCGACGCTCATGGACGATTTCCACCTGCGCGAGAAGATCATGCACTTCGATCACGAGCGCATCCCGGAGCGCGTGGTGCACGCCCGGGGCGTCGGAGTGCACGGCTCGTTCGAAGCGTACGGAAACGCGGACGATGTGACGTGCGCGGGATTCCTTCAAGCCGGCCGCGTCACACCGGTGTTCACTCGGTTCTCGACGGTTGCAGGCTCTCGGGGCTCGGCCGACACCGTGCGCGACGTCCGCGGCTTCGCCGTGAAGTTCTACACCGACGAAGGCGTGTTCGACCTGGTCGGCAACAACATGCCGGTGTTCTTCATTCGCGACGGAATCAAGTTTCCCGATCTGATCCACGCCGCGAAGCCCGAGCCCGATCGGGAGATTCCGCAGGCGCAGACGGCGCACAGCACGTTCTGGGACTTCGTGTCGATGCTGCCCGAATCGCCCCACATGTTGATGTGGATCATGTCGGACCGTGCGATCCCGCGGTCGCTGCGCATGATGGAGGGGTTCGGCGTTCACACCTTCAGGCTGGTCAATGCCAAGGGTGAGACCAGCCTGGTGAAGTTCCACTGGAAGCCGGTGCTCGGAGTCCACGGTCTGGTCTGGGATGAAGCGCAGACGCTTGCGGGTGTCGATCCCGACTTTCACCGGCGCGACCTCTACAACGCGATCGGTGCCGGCGCGTTCCCCGAGTGGGAGCTCGGCGTGCAGGTGATGCCCGACAGTGACGACCAACGGTTCGAAGGCATCGATCTCCTCGACGCCACCAAGTTGGTTCCCGAGGAGCTGGTCCCGGTGGTTCCGATCGGTCGGCTCACGCTCAACCGCAATCCGACGAACTTCTTTGCGGAGACGGAACAGGTCGCGTTCCACGTGGGCCATCTCGTTCGCGGTATCGAGGTAACCGACGATCCGTTGATGCAGGCCCGCCTGTTCAGCTACCTCGACACCCAGCTGACCCGCCTTGGCGGCCCGAACTTCTCACAGCTTCCGATCAACCGTTCGCTCGCTCCGGTGAACGACAATCATCGCGACGGGTTCGGCCAGCAGGCCGTGCACTCCGGTCGCACGCCGTACCTCCCGAACGCGGTCGGAGGCGGTTGCCCGTTCCTCGCCGGTGACGACCAGGGCGGCTACGTGCACACCACGCACGCGGTCGAAGGAGCGAAGACGCGTGAGCGTTCACCCGACGACGAGTACGTGCAGGCGACGATGTTCTGGAAGAGCATGTCGAGCACGGAGCAGGACCACATCGTCGACGCGTTCACGTTCGAGCTCGGGAAGGTCGACGTGCCGGCAGTCGTCGACCTGATGGTCGAGCGACTCGGCCGGGTCGACACCGAGCTCGCCGCGCGCGTCGTCGTCGGGCTGGGCCTGCCGGCACCAGATGTGAAGGTCGAGAACCCCGACGTCGCTCCGTCGCCGACGCTCGCGATGATCACCGAGGACACGTATCCGCCGGACGGCCGCGTCGTGCACATTCTGGCCAACGTCGGATGCGATGTCGCCGGGGTCAAGGCCATGCAGGCGGCGCTGCTCGCGAGCGGGATCACCCCGCACGTCGTCGCGACGCACAAGGGAGCCATCGTCGGCGCCGACGGCACGGAGCTCACCGTCGACCGCTCGTTCCACACGAGCTCGTCCGCGGAAGCCGATGCCGTGGTCGTCTCCGCCGGCAGCAACCTCGACGTGAGCCCGGCCGCCGTCACCTATGTGCAGGCCGCGTTCCGGCACTTCAAGACGATCAGCGCGTGGGGCGACGGCTCCGGGCTCCTCACCGCGGCCGGAATCGGCACGGACGATCCGGGAGTCGTGCACAGCTCGGCGGCGAACGCACGCTTCAACAACGCCGTGGTCGCGGCGCTCACGCTGCACCGCCACTGGGAACGCGCCGCGGTTCACCCGACCATTCCTCAGAAGGAGGCCTGACGTGCCCAACGGAATCGATCTCATCCTCGCCGACCACGTGCGAGTCAACGAGCTCTTCGCGGCGTTCGCGGAGACCGGTGATGGCGGCGTCGTCGGCCAGATCGTCGCCGCGCTGACCGCGCACGACGGCGCGGAGCAGGCGGCGCTCTACCCCTTGGCGGCCACGCTCCTCGACGACCCGGCGCTCATCGAACGCAGTGAAGCTGCCCACAGCGAAGTGAAGCGGCTCATCGAGCAGCTGCAATCGGAAGAGGGTGCTGCACTCGTCGACGTAGTCACGCAGCTTCGGGCGGCGGTGACCGCTCATGTGCACGACGAAGAGAAGAACCTGCTTCCCGCGCTCGCGAAGGCCGCGACCGTCGACCAGCTCGATGGTCTCGGCGCACGCATCGAGCAGAACAAGCAACGCGTCGGCTGAACAGCAGATCGAACGAAGGAGCGAATCCATGGGCGAGTTGGACGAGGTGAAGGTGGCGTTCCTCGTCGCGAATGAGGGAATCGAGCAGGCGGAGCTGGTCGAGCCGTGGAGAGCGGTCGCGTCAGCCGGGGGAACGCCCGTACTTGTCGCTCCCGAGTCGGGAAATGTCCAGGCGTTTCAGCATCTCGACCGAGCCGACACGTTTCCCGTTGGTGTGACGGTCTTCGACGCCCGAAACCGGACTCTCACGAGCTGGCCCAGCCTGAAGACGGACATCAAGAACGCCGGTGTCGACTGGATCGACCGCGAGGTCGAGGTATGCGTGGGTGACGAGAACACGATCGTGTCGAGTAGGAAGCCCGACGACCTGCCGGCTTTCTGCGCACAGCTCAGCGCCACGTTCGCCGAATCGAGCGATCGGGTGGACGCGTAGACGCGTGTGGGGAGCGACGTCGAACGCCGGCGCTACGGCTGGTCGGTGAGCCGTTCGAGCAGGTCGGTGAGCTCGAGGACACGAGCGACGGCGCCACTTGCACCTTCAACGAGGAGGCGGCCGCCGGTCTTCTCGAGCGCGCGGGCGCCGTGCACGAGTGCACGCAGCCCGCTCGAGTCGAGAAACGACACTTCGGCGAGGTCGACGATGACCAGGGACGCGCGCTGCGCGACGAACGCGTCGATCCGGGCCTGAAGGTCGGGCGCCGACTCGGCATCGAGCTCGCCACGCAACGCGATCCGCCAGCTGTGTGACTCGGGATCGGGGCTCATGACCCAGAGGATACGCACCCGGTGGTCATCGGACACCAAGGCGCCGACCTACGTGTGTAAGCGTTCAGGCGGACGCAACTCCCGCCTCGTCGTCGCCGGCGGCGACGATCCATGCGAAGGCACCGATTGCTCGAAGCCGGGCGCCGGTGATGGTGAGGGATTGCGACGTACGGATCGAGGTGAGCGCGCCGGTTTCGGCGTCGTACTCAACGTCGACGACGGCACCCAACGCGTTGCCGCGATCCGAGAGGATCAGGCCGCCCATGAGTGCGGCGTCGCCACGCGCCTGTTGCGTCTCGAAGCCCTCGGCCGGTTCCCGCGCCGCGTCGTCGTGCTCGACGACGACCGCGGCGCTGCCCACCCCGCTGACTTCTTTCCAGGGAATGACCCGGGCCTTTCGCCCCTTGCCGGATGTCAACGCGACGAGGCGTTGTTGCCCGGCTTCGATGACGACACCGTCCACCGAACCGAGGGTCTCTGCGGTCGCTTTGCTCACGATCCGTTCGCCGAGGGTGGCAGTCAGCATCATCACGCTTCTCCTGGCAGTTGGCCGCGAAAGTCGTCGACCGCGGCGCCGAAGCCCGTGAGGTCGTCGCGAATGAACGGTTCGACGGCGGCGGGCACCATCAGCACCGTGCCGGAAACGGCGAGGGTCGCAGGAATGGGCACCAGCATCGGGCGGCCGGCGTGTGCCTGCAGCGTCTCGTCGCCAAGGAGCTCGTAACCGACCACCTGGCCGGTCGAGACTTCGACGACGACGTCGACGACCGTACCCAGCCGCTTTCCCGCTTCCGTCAGAACCTCATCACCGAGCACGTTGCGTCCGACGGACTCGCCGACGATCTCGGTGAGCGTCGTGCCTCCCTCGGTCACGGCGGTTTCATCGCTCACCATCACTGCATCGCGACCAATGGCCATAACGTCGCCGAACGCGAGGACGTCGCGCATCGGGCCCGAAAGGAAGCCGCGCTTGTTCAACGTGAATCCGAGCAATGCGCCGCGATCGGGGCTGTAGACCACGTCCTTGATGTTCGCGAGCGCCTCACCGACGGCGATGCTGACAACAGGCAGGCCGGTGAGATCCGTGCCGCGCAGGAGAAGGTCGGTCATCGCCGACGCCCGCCCTTCGGTTTCGCGGCAATGACGCCGCCGGATCGTCTCCGCCTCTGCACGAACGCGAATGCGCCGGCAACGACGGCCACGAGCAACACGAGCAACACGAGCAAGATCAGTACGTCGACGATCATCTTCGTGCCGTACCCGCCGCGACCTTCGCGAAACGTACCGTCGACGAGCGATGAGCGCGGCGGCGACTCATCTGACGGGCTTTCTGACCGCGAAAGCGGATTTCCGGCGGGTCACCGGTAGCGTTCACCTCGATGCCAGTCGTCGGGGTCATCGTGTACATCGGAGTCGTGTTCGCCCTCGGGATCGTGACGTCACTCGTCTGCGTCATGTCGCGTGACTACGTCACCAGTCGCCGCGCAAAGTCCGGGCTGCGAATCGACCGCTGATCACGGTTGACCGCGCTCAGTCTTCCGGTGTGACGCCGAGGTATTCGGCGATGCGCCGGAGCATCGCGGGATCGAGCTGTTGGTCGCGCAGCAGCATCTCCTGGGTGAGGAGAACGCCGAGACGGCCATCCTCGCCGCGGAGCGAACCGCCGTAGACGCCACGGGAACCGCTCGCCTTCAACGGCCACAGCTCGAGCAGCATCCACTCGTCGGCACGGATCGGCTCGTGGAACCACAGACTGTGATCGATGCTCGGCCCACCGGCGGGCAGGCCCTCCACTTCTACCTGGCCGAACCCTGAGCCAAGGTCGGACACGTACGCCACCGCGCACGCGTGAACCAGCGGATCGTCGGGAAGCGCGCCCGAGGCACGGACCCACAAGGAATCGGAGTGGCGAACCTGGCCGTCACCGATCCGCGTCGGCGTGACCTCCTTCACCTCGATGAGGAACGGAGTCGGCCGGGTCGGCAGCGTCGACGGGTTGGGTCCGCCGCGCGTCGGCACGGCATCGAACGTTGCGCTGTCCTCGCGTGCGTGGAATGACGCGACCATCGAGAAGATGACCTTGCCGTCCTGGACCGCGCGCACGTGACGGGCCGAGAACGAACCACCGTCGCGATCGCGATCGACGTGGAAGACCACCGGGCGGTCGACGAGCCCGGGCCGCAAGAAGTAGCCGTGGAGCGAGTGGGGGAGACGCTCCGGGGTCACCGTGGCGCCCGCGGCGCGCAGCGCCTGCGCCGCGACCTGTCCGCCGTAGAGCGACCGGCGCCCGGCCGCGCCTTCCTCGTTCTGGCCGCGGAAGAGGTCGCGGTCGAGGACTTCGAGGTCGAGCAACGCGGCGAGGCTCACGAGGCGTACCGTACTTTTCCGGGGACGGCAACGGCTTCGGGTCTCGCTACTTCGTTCTCCGAGGCGAAGCCCAAGCGTGACCATCGAATGCCCTCTCGGGGTGTTCACGGGCTTTCATTGCGCTCGCCGCCGCTGATGTCGCGGCCGAGATCCCAGGCGGAGACGCCGTCGGGGCCGATCACTTCGACGATCGGGTCGTCGCGGTCGTCGAACTCGGTGCGGAGCGCGCGCGACATCACCGCGTGCATCAGGTAGAGCGAGGTGATGTACGTGAGCTCGAGGATCTCCTCGTCGCTCAAATGCGCACGCAGCGCTTCGAACAATCCGTCGGGCACGCGCCCGTGTTCGAGGGCGAGGCAGTCGGCGTACGCGAGCACCAGGCGTTCGAGCGTGTTGAAGCAGTCGGCCGCCGGCCAGTGCTTGATCGCCTCGACCTTGGCGTCGTCGACTCCGAGCGCGCGGATCGACTTGCAGTGCTGAGAGAAGACGAACTGACTTCCGGTCACCCATCCCACGCGCGTTTGTCCGAGCTCGCGGAGCACCGGGTCGAGGTGGCGCTTCGAGCTCCCGTAGAGCGCAAAGCCTTCGACGCAGTGCTGCAGGATGTCGGGGACGAGCGCGAACACCGTCCACCAATCGCCGGGAGAACCGGTTGCGGTGCCCGGCTCGGTGACCGGATCGCGATCTCCGAACAACATCGCGTACATCGTTTCGACGATCGGTGCGTCGGACTGACCTCGCGAGACTTGACGCAGACGGGGCATTCGGCTCCTCCGGGATGGCGTGGCGCAACAGGTTGCCCCTTCGCCACCGGTCGTGCGAGATGGCCTGCGAGTCGCGAATACCCACGAGGGTGTGCAGCCGTCGTCGTAGCCTCGCCGTCGTGCCAACGAACCCCTGGGAATCCACCGCGGTGACGCGCGTGCGCGACGGGACCTATTCGGCCACGATCGCTCCGGCGTGGCACCTCGCGATGGCGCCCCAAGGCGGTGTCGTTGCGGCGATCGCGGCCCGCGCGATGGAGGCGGAGCTTGCGACCGGTCAGTCGCTGCGTTCGTTCCACGGGGTGTTCGCGAGTCCGGTGCCGGTCGGAGCGGTCGAGGTCGAGGTGGGTGTCGTTCGCTCGGGGCGGTCGATCTCGCAGGTGCGGGCCGACGTGCGCGCCGAAGTGGCGGACGCGGGCTTCACCGCGCTCGCCGCGTTCGGCAACGAGCGCCCCGGGTTCACCTACACGGAGCTCCAGATGCCCGACGTCCCCGGGCCCGACGACTGCGTCTCATTTCGCGATCCACCACCGCCCGAAGCCGCCAATTCCGATGGGCCGGTCTTCCCGTTCTGGCGGGACGTGATCGAGGGTCGACCGGCCCTCGGTCATGCGCCGTGGGACCCGTCGCCGCGCGGTGCGGCCGAGGTCGCGACATGGATTCGGTTCGAGCAGCTCCCAGCCGACGAGCACGGGCAGTTCGATCCGCTGGCGCTCCTGGTCGTGGCCGACATGATGCCGAGTGCCGTGTTCGAGAAGATCGGATCCTCGGACAACGGCTGGTTTGCGCCGAGCGTCGACCTCACAGTTCACCTTCTGGAGCGGCCGACCGGAAGCTGGATCCTGAACCACAATCGGGCTCACTACGCGGGCGATGGCTACGCGTCGGCGGAAGCGGCGCTCTGGGATCCGCAGGGTCGCGACGGCCCGACCCTGCTGGCCTGGGCCACGCAAGTCATGTTCTTCACCAGTTTCAAGTGAGCGGAGCACCGGCCGTGCGGCCTCGGGTGCTCGTGCTCGCGACCTGGTTCCCGTATCCGCCCGACAACGGCTCCCGTCAGCGTCTGTGGGCATTGCTCGCGGGTCTGAGTGAGCGGTACGAAGTCGACCTCCTCGGGATCGTCGATGACGCGGTCGCTCCGGACGCGATTGCACACGCACGCGAGCGGTGCGCGCACGTCGAGGTGGTGCAACGCCGACCGTTCCGGTCCCGAAGCGTGCGCGCGATCGTCGCGTTCGCGCAGCGTCTCCCGCGCGCCGTGGTCGCGACCGACACACCGGCGGCTCACGCCGCCGTCGCGCGGCTCGTCGCGGGTCGTGGTTACGCCGCAGTCGTCGTCTCGCAGATTCACGTCGCTCGGTACGCGCTGCGCCTCTCCGGGACGGTCCGCGTGCTCGACGATCTCGAGCCGAACAGACTGCGCGGGGCGGCGCCGGATTCGTCGTGGCGCGGTGCGTGGAAGGCCTCGACGTCGTGCCGGGTGAGGAAGTGCTCGTCGCCGACACGACGGAGGCGTTTGCTGCGACGGTGATCGATCTGTTGGAAGACCCACAGCGGCGCGACGCCCTCGCGATCGCCGGCCGCGGGGTCGTCGAAGCGCGTGACGACTGGCGACCGATCGCCCGCCGGTTCACGGATCTCGTTGGCACGCTGCGAGACGGACCGCTCGCGCGTTAGTCGCGCCAGAGCTCTTCGGGCTCGTCGCCCGGGCGGAACGGGTCGAGGGCCTGGCATTCGACGGCCGTGGTCCCCTTGTGGAAGTTGAGCGCGGTGGCCCACCGGTGGCCGGCCTCGCAGAACATGGCCAAGGTGACCGCCGCGCCCCGCCGCTGCTCACCCCACGGGATGTGCTCGACGTCGCAGTTGCCGGTCACACGCACCGCGGCCTCTCCGCTGACGACGGCGACCGGCCCGAGGTGGACGTTCTCCGATTCGCAATACGGGCAACGAATATCAGTCGCGCTACCGAGGACCAGCGGCGGCCAACCAGGGATGCTCAAGGGCTCTTCCACTCGCGCCCCACGCTACTGACCCGGAACGCGGATCAGGGGCAGGCGCGGCCGGGAGCGAACGCGGTGGTTCCGTCCGTCTCGACGGTGCGGTCTACCTCGCCAGCAAACTGGTCGGCGCACGCCGACACGTTGGCGCCGGTCAAGAGACCCGACCCGCTCCACCTCGAACCTGGAAATCCGCCCCTGCCCACGGTCGACCCCGGTATCCCGGGAGAGTGCCCCGACCGCCGAATCGGGAGAATGTAATACGAGCACGCTGCGCGCGACAAGGATGGGGACGACATGGCGACGGGACAACGATGAGCAGGGCCGGCGAACTCTCTGCTGCCGCGAAACAATGGCAGGACGACGGCTGGGCCCTGGTCGAAGGGCTCGTGCCCGAGGCCGCTGTCGACGCCGTGGCCGACGACATCGACCTCCTCTACTCCACCGACACGTTCGCCGACTACAACAAGGCGAAGGGGTCCGGGGACTTCGTCGCCCCCGACGGCAAGGCCTTCCGCGAGAACCAGTTCGACGGGATGCGCGGCTTTCCGTTCGGCGGCTCCGGCGCGTTGAGCGATTTGTTCGCGCATCCGCGCATGCTCGAGTTCGTTCGCGTCGCGATGCAGAGCGACGACCTTCGCATCTATCAAGCCGCAGTGTGGAAGAAGAACGCGGGGGAAATCGGATACGAACAACCGCTGCACCAGGACAGCAACCACTCACTGGTTCCGCCGCGGATGGAGCCGGGCTTCTGGCACCTCGAGGGTTTTCTGTTCTTGAGCGACGTCGACGAAGACTGCGCGCCACCGAGGTTGGTTCCGCGCGCTGCGAGCGAGAAGACGACCGAGTATGCCGATCTGTATCAGCACGAGATCGCCGCAACGGGGAAGCGGGGCTCGTTCCTCGCATACCGGGCCGACGTGTGGCACCGCGGTACCGACTTCGTGCGGGCGGATGCGTCGCGCGTGGTGATGGTGATCAGCTTCAAGCTGGGCGGCGCGGAATGGTTTGGTTACGACGCGTTCCCGCGCCTCGGAAGCGACGGCCGTTTCTCGAAGTTCCTCGCCGGCAAGACGCCCGAAGACCTCGCGCTGTTCGGCATTCCGCGTCCGGGTCATCCGTATTGGAACGCGGCCATGGTCGACGCGATGGCCGCTCGTCACCGCGGCCTCGACATGGCGCCGTGGCGGGCCGCCTTGCCTGCGAGCTAGCGCTTGGCCTTTGACTCGTTCAGGGTGACGGCGGCGCGAAGGAGCGTTTTGCGCGCCTTCTCGTTGATCTTCTCGCCCTCGTGGAAGTCGATCGCCCGCCGCGTGTTTCCCTCGAGACTCGAGTTGAACAGGCCGGCAGGATCCTTCAGCGACGCGCCTTTGGCGAAGGTCATCTTCACGACGGCCTTGTAGGTCTCACCGGTGCAGATGATTCCGTCGTGGTACCACGTCGGAACCCCTCGCCACTTCCACTCCTCGACGACGTCGGGATCGGCTTCCTTCACCAGACCACGGAGTCGGCTGAGCATCTCGCCCCGCCAGTCGCCGAGCTCTTCGATGCGCTCGTCGATCAGTTGAGACGGAGACTTGCTCTTCGACGACTCGCTCTTCGTCATGCCGGTTTCGCTTCCTTCGTCTCGAGGCCCAGAGATGGGCGAATGCTACTGACGCCCGCTCGTCGCTTGTCAGAACAGGTGGCGCGCGAAGTGCAACAGCGCGGCGCCGACCGTGAGGATGAGCGCGACGCCGGCCGTGCCGACGGCGAGGCCGATACCGAGGACGACGACGTCTTCGAGAATGATCGCGAGCGCGACCGCGACCGCGCCGAGGGCGGGCAACGTATCGAGTCCGGAGAACGGTGGAGCGGCCGCCGCCGCGACGGCGAGTCCGATGAGCACGAGGCCGAGCAGTCGGAGAAACGACCGTTGGCGGAACAGTCGGGCTCCTCGCGGGCGCGAGAACCGCTCGAACCACCGGATGCGGCGGATCATGAACGGCACCGCTTTTCCGGTCGTGAGTGCGCCGAGCTCGCGTCGCTGCCAGCGTTGCGGAAGCCAGATGGTGCGCCGGCCCAGAACCATCTGCGCGGCGAGCACCACGGTGATGACTTCGAACACGTGGGTGACGCCGCCAGTCGGAAGCGGCAGTGCCGGCACGAACATCAAGAACAGGATCGTGACCGCGAAGCTCTTCTCGCCGAAGACGTCGCCGAGCGCGCGCAAGGTCTTGGGTTGCTCGCTGCGAAGCCAGTCCTCGAGCTGATCGCTGAAGGTGGGGTCCGGGAGCATGTTGGTCGCAAGCATTGCCGGGTTCAGCCGAGGCCCGCGCGTAATCGCCGGTGCCGATGCGTGAAAGCCGCATGGACGATCGTCCGCACGAGGGGTGCGGCCATCGCGATACGCGGTTCGATCGTCAGGCGATCGGCGACCGTGCAGCGGCCATCGTTCGCGTCGGTGAGCGTCCGCTCGTGCCGCCATCTGCGTTGCAGCCACGACGTCGAGTCCTCGACGAAACCGGTGCCTTCGGTGACGCGGGTGAGCGCGAGTGCATGGCGGTCGACCGGCACGACGCCGAGGAGCAGCACCCAGCTCTTGAACAGCACCTCGGAGGGTCCAGCACGTTGGCGCTCGATACCGTGACGACACCGAACCGACCTGAGAGCGGGAGTGTGGTGTGCATCAGCCGAGGATCCAGGCGCAGCTCTCGGTGCGCGGCGGTCGCGCCGCCGTCGAGTTCTACAAGCAGGCCTTCGGCGCGGTCGAGGTGTATCGGCACGGTGGCAATGACGATCTGGAGGAGGTCGTCGCGCAGCTTGCGGTTGGAGACTCGTTGTTCTGGGTCGAGGACGAGGCGCCGCCGTTCGGGAACTTCAGTCCCGAGTCAGTCGGCGGCGCGACCAGCCGGTTGTTGTTGATCGTCGACGATCCGAACGCAGTGGTGGCGCGAGCCGTGGCTGCGGGCGCGGTCGAGGTCAAACCCGTCGGTGATGAGCACGGTTGGCGACTCGGACGCATCGACGACCCGTTCGGTCACCGATGGGAGATCGGCCTGCCGATGCATAGCTGGCCGCCCGAAGGTGGCGCTCCGAGCTGAAAACGCCAATGGTTACCGGATAAATTGCTGGTATACGAACGTATGTTCGTGTAGCATTGGTGTATGGAACGGGCGCTTTCTCTCGCGGTGGACGAGCTCGCCGACGTCGATCTGTCGACGTGGTCGGATGCTGCGATCGCGGACGAGTTCGTCGCGTTGCGCCGAGACTTGGATCGGTTGGAAGCGGTGGCGGCGCGGTTGTTGGTCGGGGTGCATGACCGGCTCGTGCCGTTCGGTGACGGTGCGAGCTCGACGCCCGGGTGGGCGCAGTGGCGGGCCGGTCAACGTTTCCAGGACGCGAAGGCGTCGCTGGATGCCAGCGTTCGGTGTGCGCAGTTGCCGTTGATGGCGAAGGCGTGGGCGCAGGGCGAGATCTCGAGCTCGGCGGCCCGGTCGATCGCCCGTGGGATGCGCGACGGCTACGAGGACCTGTATCGCGAACGGGAAGCGAAGCTGGTCGGGTTCGCCGCGAAGCGGGAGTTCCGTGATCTTGATGGTGAGATCCGTTCGTATCGCCGGCGCGTTGATGAGCTCGAAGACAACGAACCACGCGACCGTAACGGCGTCTACTTGTCGCGGGTCTTGGACCGCTGGGCGTTGGACGGCGATCTCGACACGCTCTCGGGTGAGATCCTGAAGGAGGCGCTCGACGCCGCGACCGACAAGCCCGACGAGGGTGACGACCGCAGCCTCCGGCAACGCCGTGCGGATGGTCTCGTCCGTATGGCTCGACGGTTCCTCGACCTCGACGATCTCCCCTTCGAGGCCGGGGAGGCTCCGCATCTGAGTCTCACGATCAGCTGGGAAACGATCCAGTCGTGGCTGCGGTGCCCGACCGCACCCGCCGACCTCGCGTCGGCGTTGTCGAAGCATGAGATCAACCGCTTGCTGTGTGATGCGAACATCGCGCGGGTCGTTCTCGGTCCCGGCGGCCAACCCCTCAACGTCGGCCGCGAACACCGCACCGCACCCCGCTGGCTACGCCGCGCGATCGCCACACGCGACCGCGGCTGCCGCTACCCCGGCTGCGCGCGGCTCCCGAACCGCTGCGAAGCCCATCACGTCTGGTCCTGGGAGACCGGCGGCCCCACATCGGTCGACAACTGCATCCTGCTCTGCTCGTTCCACCACCACGTCGTCCACCGAACAGGCTGGACCAACCACTTCGACGGCATCACCTACACCGTCCGCAACCAACACGGCATCAAAATCGAATGAACGCGAGCGTCAGCGCCTCGCCCGCGCCGTTTCCTCGCTGCGCGCGCGACCGTGGGCGTGCCTAGGCTGCCCACGGGGCGTCGGGGAGGTGCTGTGTCGGGGAATGGGCCGCTCGAGGCCGCGGCGGTGCCGTCCGGGGTGGTGACGTTCCTGCTGACCGACGTCGCGGGCTCCACGCGGATGTGGGAGACCGCCCCCGAGATCATGGCGGGCTCACTCGAACGGCACGACCGGATTCTTCAGGACGCCGTGAAGACCAATGCCGGTGTCTTCCTGAAGTCGAAGGGCGAGGGCGACTCCACGTTCAGTGTGTTCTGGCGGGCGACCGACGCGGTCGCGGCGGCGCGCGACGCGCAGACGGCGCTACGGGACGAGCCGTGGCCGAGCTCGACGCCGATTCTGGTCCGTATGGCCGTGCACACGGGCGAGGCCGTCGAGCGCGACGGTGACTACTTCGGTCGCACGGTCAACCGCGCCGCGCGGCTGCGGGCCGTCGCCGAAGCCGGTCAGGTTCTGATCTCGCAGGCCACCGCGGAAGTGGTCGCCGACCTGCTGCCGCCCGGGAGCGAGCTCCGCGGGATGGGCGTGCAGCATCTTCGCGACCTGGCGCGCCCGGAGGTCGTGTTCTCCCTCATCGCCGAGGAGTGGCCGCAACCGGTCGCCCCGATCGCCGGCACTTCAGAAGGGGTGGTGGCGGCGGGCGAGCCGCTGCCGCTCCCGCGGCGACTCGCCTTCTCGGTGCGGGTCGGATTCGCGGGAAGGTCGGAGGAACGCGAGCGGTTGGTGCGGCAGTTTCATACGGTCTCCGCCGGCGCGCGACGCGTCGCCATGCTGGCGGGCGAGCCCGGGATCGGCAAGACCCGCCT
>JBBSEC010000046.1:0-33224 GCA_038240075.1 Acidimicrobiia bacterium | reverse complement strand
TGATCCCCCGCTTCGACAGATTGACCGCATGGAACAACGCCGACTTCTCGAAGTACTCGGCATCGCGCGCGGGCCGCACCGCGGCACTGAAGCGGATGCCATCGGGCCGCTGTACCGACTCGACCTTCACGACATCGGCGCCCATCGCGACGAGCCACGCCGTCGCGAACGGTCCCGACCAGAACGCGGTGAAGTCGAGCACCCGGACGCCTTCGAGCGGGCGCGCGCCGATGGCGGCGGGCGCGGCCGCCTCGCGTTCGGAGCGCGACGCCCACGGCGACGCATCGACTCCATCGGGCACCGGGGGCGATGGTGCCGGCTCGAGCGGGCGGTCGGCGACACCGTGGAAACGGAACGGCGCGCGCGGACGCACGAACGCCGCGCCCGGCTGCGTCACGAACACGTCGCGCGTTCGGAGCTGCTCGAACTGCGGCAGCAGCTCGCCGTTGCCCACCAACGCGACCGGTACCCGCGCCGCGCTGCACGCGGCCTCGATCTCCTCGCCGGTGTGCGACTCGGTCCAGTCGTGCAGCAGCCCGTTCACCTCGGCCGCGCGCATGAACCGCCCGATCATGGTGGTGAGCTCGTCGTCGTCGGTGAGGTCGTCGCGGCCCATGGCGTGGAGCAGCGCGCGCCACTGCGCGGCCGTCACCGTCGTGATGCCGACGTAACGCCCGTCGCCGGTCGGCTCGTTCCCGGGGATCATCACGAACCGGAAGGTCGAGCCGCGGCCGCCGGCAAAGTGCGCCATCAGCGTCGGCACGGTGAGCATCGTGAGCTGCATCGCCTCGAGCTTCGAGACGTCGACGAGCTCGGCGCGGCCGGTGCGTCCCGCGCGCCGCCACGCGGTCGCGGCACCCAATGCGGCGAACGCGCCCGCGACGTAATCGCCGATCCCACCGCCGACGGTCAGCGGCGTCTGCCCCGCGTGCCCGTGTCCCGACAGCGCACCCGAGCGGGCCTGCAGCACGGGCTCGGGCAGATCGAGTCCGTCGTCGGGACCTCCGTGACCGAGCGCCGAGACCTCGACCACGACGAGCGGCCCCGGTCGCGGGCGCGCGCTCCGGGCCCGATCGCGAAGGTCGGTCACGACGGCCGCGTCGAGGCCGGCCGGCGTTGGATCGGAGAGGAGCACGACGTCGGTGGCCGCGAGCCACGGCACCGGATCACCCGACACCGCGCGCTGCGATGTCCGCAGGTACGCGAACATCGCCCCGTGCGGGTCGTCGTCGCGCATCGGATCACCGCCGGCCGGCTCCCAGTGCACGACGTCGGCGCCCAGATCGGTCAGGAGCTTCGCCGCGTAGGCGGAAGCCAGACCGCTCGACAGGTCGAGCACCCGCAGGTCGTCGTAGATCACGGACGCGGCGCTGCGTCGTAGCCCGCCAGATCGATGCCGTAGAGATCGATCGCGTTCGCGTGCAGGAACTTGCGCACCTCGTCGAGCGGCAGGCCGCGGAACACGCGCTCGATCGTGACGCGGGAGTTCGGCCAGTCGCACCCGGTGTGGGGGTAGTCGGTCGACCAGAGCAGATGGTCTCCGTTCATGCGGTACCGAAGCTCCATGCCGACGGTGTCGATCATGAATGTCGCCCAGAGGTTGCGGTGGAACAGCTCACTCGGCATCGCGCGCATCTTCTCCGTCGCGCCGGTGAACCAGCGGTATCGCAGGAACATGTCGTCGAGCTGCTCGAGCAGCGTCGGGATCCACCCGATGTTCGACTCCACGAGCACGACCTTGAGCCGCGGGAACTGCTCGAAGATGCCGGAGAAGATCAGGCTGCACGCCACGGGTAGCGCCTGCGCGCCGGCCTTGGCGGAGCCGGTGATGCCGAGGAACGAGAGCTCGTGCGTGTCGGGCCACTTCATCCCCGGTCGCGACGGCACGAAGCTGCCGATGTGCACGGCGACCGGGAGGCCCAGCTCCTCGACGAGGGCCCAGAACGGCGCGTCCTCGGTTTGCGCGTCGAGCGTGCCGTTGGGGAACGCCGAGATCACCACGCCGCGATGACCGAGCTTCAACGCCGCGTGCACCTCGGCAATCGCGTCGTCGACGCCGGTCGTGGGCACGATCGCCTGTCCGATCAGCCGGCCCGCTCCCCCATCGCAGAACTCCGCGAGCCACTCGTTGTACGCGCGGACGCATGCGAGCTGCAGCTCGCGCTCGTCGGCGTAGAGCCGAGCGCCCGACAGCGTGACCGACGGGTACAGCACCTGCGCCCAGATGCCGTCGGCGTCGAGGTCGCCGAGCCGGGCCTTGGCGTCGAACGAGCCGGGCCGGATCTCGGAGTAGCGCAGACCCTCGGGACGAAACTGCGGGAAGCTCAGGCCCGCGGTCGCGGTGAGGCCCAACGCGCGCGAGCGCTTCCCGTCCTCGAACGACCAGAAGTCGCCCTCGTCGGTATGCAGCACCTTCGGCGCACGATCGCGCCAGCGCGCCGGCACGCGCGTCTGCCAGAGATCGGGTGGCTCGTTGACGTGCGCGTCGGCGTCGACGATCGGCACACCGAGGTCGAACATGTCAGTGAACAACGACTTCATGACAGTCCCTCCTGACCTGGAGCGGCGAGCGGGAGCTCGGTCGATGGCGGCGAAGCGCCTTGACGAGACGGAGCGAGCGCGACCGTAAATACAGGGACGACCACGGAGCGGTCGGGAACCGTCGGGAACGACAGCGGACGAAACGCGACGTGGAGCTCGACGTCGGCCTGCAACTGCTCGGGCTCGACGTCGACGACGTAGGAGCACAGGCGCACGGCAGGATCCTCGGCGAGCGCCACGAGCGCGGTGACGAACGGCACCATCTCGGCGAACGCGGGCAGGAACGCGCGCCGCACGACCGCCCACGAGAACAGCGTCGCGTCACCACTCACGGGAACCCACCGCAGCGACTCCGACGCGCAGAACGGGCACTCGGCCGCGGGATACCACACGAAGCGATTGCACTGCTCGCAACGGGGGACGACGAGCTCACCGCGCGCGGCGCCCGCGAAGAACTCGGCCGTCAGCGGATCATCCAGATCGGGCAGCGGGAAGTCAGTGCGCTTGATCGCCATGACGACGCGTCACCGATCCTTCGTGAGCACCAGCGTGCTCGCCATGTGCCCGGTGTAGCCGCCGTAGACGCCGACCTCACACGCCGGTACCTGCGCGGCGGCGGTGCCCCGCAGCTGCTTCACGACCTCGACGACGTGCGCGATGCCGAGCACGTACGCGTGCGAGAGGAGCCCGCCGTGCGTGTTGAAGGGCAGGCGGCCGGAGTCGTGGTGGAGAGTGTCGCCCTCGACGAACGCGCCGACCTCACCCTTCGGGCAGAAGCCCATGTCTTCGATCTGCATGAGCGACACGACCGTGAACGGGTCGTACACCGTGAGCACGTCGACGTCGGCGGGCGTGAGCCCCGCCATCGCGAACGCGCCCGGTGCGCTGAACACCTGAGGGCTGCTGGTGAACGCGGCCTGCAACGCCCAGTGCGTGCCCGAGCCCGAGTAGCCCTCGCCGACACCGGCGACGACAACCGGATCGTGGCGCAAATCGCGAGCGCGCTCGATGCTCGTGGTCACGTACGCCGCGCCGCCGTCGGAGATGAGGCACGAGTCGAGCAGCCGCAGCGGATCGGCGAGCATCGGCGCCGCGAGATAGTCGGCCATCGCCATCGGCCGGCCGTGCATCACCGCGGCCGGGTTCAGGTTGGCGTGGCGGCGGCACGCAAGTGCCACCGCACCGAACTGCTCCTCGGTGGTGCCGAACTCGATCATGTGGCGGCGCATGATCGTCGCGAAGTACACGGGCTGCGGGAACCAGCCGAACGGCACCTCGAGGTTCTGCTTCAACGACTGCGCGGCGTGCACCTCGCCGGGCCCGCCCGTCATGGCGCCGCGTTGCGTTGCCCACGCGACCGGGAACACGTTGAGCACGTGGCGCGCTTTGCGCTCCGCGATGGCGCCGGCGGCGAGGTAGGGCGCGGTCGCGGCCCACGCCATGCCGCCTCCCCACGGTGACGACCACACGTCGTGCGAGGTGCCGAAGTGCTCGTGGAACGCGGCCACGTCGAAGTCGGCGAACGCGCCCGAGAAGGTGAGCCCGTCGATGTCGGCCGGCTCCAACCCGGCGTCGGCAATGGCCCGTTCGGCCGCCTCCGCGCCAATCTCGCGCGCCGTGCGACCCGAGGCCTTCGTGTACGCCGTCTCGCCGATGCCCGCGATCGCGACCCGTCCCGACACGTCGTCGAGTGCCGTCGCATGACCCCAACTGGCGGTACTCATGGTCGCAAGCGCGTGCACTCGCGGCTTGCCCCGCACTGGTCTCGCCGGTTGCGCCTGCTCCGGGTCACGGCGGTCACCGTAATGGTTGATCTGACGATGCGTCAGGCGCCGCGGTACCGTGCCGCGAACGCGGATGCGACACGAGGGAGCACGCATGGCAATGCCGAGCGATGTCGGCATCATCGACCTGATGATCGGGCTCCCGGTCGCCGATCGCCGGCACAACTACGACTTCCTGCGCGCGCAGCTGCACGACAAGGAATCGCTCGAAGAGTTCGAGTTCCCGGTGCAGTACATGTTCAAGGACGTGCCGAAGGTCGAGGAGAAGTCCGATCCGGTCGCGTACCTGCTCGAGCTCATGGACCATTACAACATCGAGAAGGGCATGATCGGCGCGTCGAAGGTCGGTGACGCCGCCTACCGCGCCATGAAGGATCATCCCGACCGCTTCTTCGGTTCGATGCAGGTCGACCCCAACGCGGGCATGGACGGCGTCCGCGACCTCGTTCGCGCCTACGAGGAGGTCGGCGTGAAGGCGGCGACCGCGTTCCCCGCCGGACTCAACCCGCAGGTCGCGATCAACGACAAGAAGTTCTATCCCCTCTACGCCAAGTGCATCGAGCTCGACATCCCGATCTGCGTCTGCGCCGGAGTGCCCGGTCCCCGTGTGCCGATGGCACCGCAACGCGTCGAGCTGATCGACGAGGTCTGCTGGTACTTCCCCGAGCTGAAGTTCGTCACCCGTCACGGCTGCGAACCGTGGGCCGATCTCGCGGTGAAGCTGATGCTGAAGTGGCCGAACCTCTACTACTCCACCAGCGCCTTCGCACCCAAGCACTACCCGAAGGACATCATCAACTACGCCAACACGCGCGGCGCCGACAAGATCATGTACGCCGGATACTTCCCGATGGGGTTGTCGCTCGAGCGCATCTTCACCGATATGCCGGGCGTGCCGTTCCGCGATCACGTCTGGCCGAAATTCCTGCGCGAGAACGCGATCCGCGTCTTCAAACTGGACGAGTGATGCGCGCCTTCGAATCGGCGCGTGCGGGCGGAGTGGTCGACACCGCCGTCGGCATGCCGAAGTCGCGCGAGGAGATGTACGAGTTCTACGAGTTCATCCGCAAGCAGACGCGCGACGCCGAGAGTCGCGAGGGTGGCGGGCTCGAGTTCCCGGCCGGCTACATGTTCAAGGACGTTCCGCACTGGGAAGAGGGTGAGCTCGACGACCCCGTCGCGTGGCTCATCGCCGAGCTCGACCGTCACGGCATCACGCAGGCCATCGTCCACGTCGAGGACGAAGACGGCCAGCGCGCGGTGCGCGAGCACCCCGACCGGTTCTTTGCCGGCATCAACATCGATCCCAACGACGGCATGGACGCGGTCCGCAAGATCGCGCGCTACGCCAAGGAGTGGGACCTGAAGTGCGTCGGCGCCTTCCCCGCGGGCCTGTACCCGCAGGTCGCGTTGAACGACAAGAAGTTCTTCCCGATCTACGCGAAGTGCATCGAGGTCGACGTCACGTTCGCGTCGACGGTCGGTGTGCCCGGGCCACGTATCCCGTTCACGCCGCAGCACGTGGAGTTCCTCGACGAGATCTGCTGGTTCTTCCCGGAACTGCGGTTCGTGACCAGGCACGGCTGTGAGCCGTGGACGGCGCTCGCGGTGAAGCTGCTCCTCAAGTGGCCGAACCTCTACTACTCCACCACCGCGTTCGCTCCCAAGCACTACCCGAAGGACATCGTCGACTACGCCAACACGCGCGGCGCCGACAAGGTGATGTTCAGCGGCTACTTCCCGGCCGGACTCAGCTACGACCGGCAGTTCGCCGAGCTTCCCGACATTCCGTTCCGCGACAACGTCTGGCCCAAGTTCCTGCGCGAGAACGCGCAACGCGCGTTCAAGCTCCCGAGCACACCCGCAGCCGGATGACGACCGCATTCGAAGCGGCCCAGGCCGGTGGTGTGATCGACCTGTTCCTCGGTCTGCCCGACTCGAAGGACAAGCAGGTCAAGAAGTTCGACAAGATCCGCGAGATCGCCAACGACGCCGAGTCGAAGGAGATGGCGATGCCCGCGCAGTACATGTTCAAGGGCGTGCCGACCTACGACCAGGTCGACGACCCTGTCGCGCTCGCGCTCGGCGAGATGGACAAGCACAACATCCGCCGCGCACTGCTCGGAGTACACGAGAACCAGCACGCGCAGCGCGGGTTCCGTGAGCATCCCGACCGTTTCCTAGGACTGTTCAACGTCGATCCGAACCGGGGCATGGACTCGGTACGCGCGCTCGAACACGCGGTGAAGGAGACAGGGGTCCACGCCGCGCACTGCTGGGGAACCGGCCTGAACCCGCAGGTCCCGATGGGCGACAAGAAGATGTACCCGCTCTACGCGAAGTGCGTTGAGCTCGGCGTGCCGATCGTGCTGTACGCGGGCGTGCCCGGTCCGCGCATCCCGATGTATCCGCAGACCGTCGATCAGCTCGACGAGATCTGCTGGTTCTTCCCCGAGCTCAAGGTGGTCATGCGCCACGGTGGCGAGCCGTGGACCGCGCTGATGGTGAAGCTGCTCCTCAAGTGGCCGAACCTCTACTACTCGACGAGCGCGTTCGCGCCGAAGCACTACCCGCCCGACATCATCAACTACGCCAACACGCGCGGCGCCGACAAGATCATGTACGCGGGCTACTACGCGGCGGGACTGACGCTCGACCGCATCTTCTCCGAGCTCCCGTCGGTGCCGTTCCGCGACGAGGTCTGGCCCAAGTTCCTGCGCGAGAACGCGCAGCGGGTGTTCGGCCTCACGAGCTGAGGAGAGGCGACCACACATGGGACCACTGGTCGGAGTCAAGGTCATCGAGATCCCGAACATCGGACCGATGCAGTTCGCGGGCATGCTCCTCTCCGACCTCGGCGCGGAGGTGCTCCGCCTCGACCGCGCGAGCGACGCGCCGAACGGCGCGACCGTCGGCGGTCAGAGCTTCGTGTCGCCGTACTCCGTGCTCGACCGCGGGCGTCGCAGCGCGGCGATCGACCTCAAGGCGCCGGGATCGGCCGAGGTCGTGCTCCGGTTGTGCGAGCAGGCCGACGTGCTGATCGAGGGCTTCCGCCCCGGCGTGGCCGAACGGCTTGGCATCGGTCCCGAACCGTGCCGCGCCCGCAACCCTCGCCTCGTCTACGGCCGCATGACCGGCTGGGGCCAGGACGGCCCGTTCGCGGGCGATGTCGGCCACGACGTCAACTACATCTCCCTCGCCGGCGCGCTGGCATCGTTCGGGCCGGCGGGTGGACCGCCCGTCTTCCCGATCAACCTCGTCGCCGACTTCGGCGGTGGCGGTGCGTTGCTCGTCACCGGCATCCTCGCGGCGCTGCTCGAGCGCGCCCGTTCAGGGCTCGGCCAGGTGATCGACGCGGCGATGGTCGACGGCAGCGCGCAGCTGCTCAACATCTTCGTCGGCCTCGACGCGATGGGTACGTGGGGCCCGCGCGGCACGAACTTCCCCGACGGCGGGGCGCACTTCTACAACGTGTACGAGACCGCCGACGGCGAGTGGGTCTCGATCGGGTCGTACGAGCCGAAGTTTTACGCCAACCTCCTCCGGTTGCTCGAGCTCGACGATCTCGGGCCGGAGTCGCAGATGGACCGCGAACAATGGCCTGCGTTGAAGGTGCGGTTCGCGGAGATCTTCCGCACGCGCACGCGCGCCGAGTGGGTCGCCCTCTTCGACGGGCACGAAGTGTGCTTTGCCCCGGTGCTCACGATGACCGAAGCCCGCTCGCACCCGCACAACGTCGCCCGCGGCACGTTCATCGAGGTCGACGGCGCGCCGCAACCGGCCCCGGCACCGCGCTTCGACCGCACACCTATGGAGGTGCAACGCGCACCCGTCGCCGCGGGCGTCGACACCGACACCGCGCTCACCGACTGGGGCTTCTCGCCCGCCGAGATCGACGCCCTCGTCACCGCCGGCACCCTCGCGCGCGCACCATCTTGACCAACACCCACCCCCCATTTTCGGTCCTTGGTACTGCACCTATGTCGTATGCGGCATAGGTGCAGTACCAAGGATTGGTTTCGGCGGCGATCAGCGCGCCGGCCTAACCGAGGCGGAACAAGGCGACGGGGGCGTCGAAACCCTTGAGGACGTGATCGCCGAGTGCGGTCATCGGAAGGTGGACGCCCGCATCCGTGACCGCCGCGCGGACCGACTCGTCGACGACGACCGTGCCCGGCTGGGCGAGGGGAACCGCGCGGGCCGCGAGGTTGACGGCGGTACCGAAGTAGTCGCCGTCGCGCGGCAGCACGGCGCCGAACGCGACGGCCGCCCGGGCCGCGATCAACGTCGGGTGCGCATCGACCGCGGCGACGATGGCGAGCGCAGCCTCGCACGCGTCCTCCGCATCCGACGCGACGAACATCACCGCGTCACCGATGCGCTTCACGACGCGGCCGGCACTCCTGACGACGGCCTCCGACGCGACGCGCTCGAAGTCTCCGAGCGCATCGGCGAGCTCGGCGCCGGCGAGCGTCATGGTGAGCTGGGTCGACTCGACCAGATCGACGAACGCCACCGCGACCCGCACGGTCGGCGTGCGCTCCTCTCCCGCGAAGCGTCCGTTGCTCGCAGCATCGAAGTGCTCGCGGAGCAACGCGTCGAGCACCGGTGCCACGCCCAGCAATGCCACCGTCGCGTCGGTGCCGGCCTTCGCGATCTCGGCCGAGCTACCGCCGAGCGCCAACAACGGAAGCGACCGGTTCACGGCGAAGGTGGCGAGGGCGGCTTCCGCGATGCCGGTCGCCGCGTTGCCGAGCACCCGGGTGAACTGCAGGGTCACTTCTTCGCCGAACACCGACGCGCCCACCGCGAACGACTCGATCAGCCCGATCTCGAGAGTGCTGCACGCAGCCTCGTCTCCCGGATCGGGCAGGCCCGCGGCGAGGCGCACGCGGCGAACCAGCTCCACAGCGCACCCGGACCGTTCCGCGAGCTCGGCCACCGTCATGCGCGGCTCGGTTCCGAACAGCACGCGTCGCGACGCGAGCCGCATCAACCGGTCGGAGCTCTCCACCAGCTCGTCGACCGTGCAACCGACCGAGGTCAGGTATTCGAGCAGCTCACGACGGTCTTGCGCATCCGGCGCATTGGGGTCGTACAAACCCGCGGCGGCCCAGGCGGACTCGTTCATTCGCTTATCATGACCGGCGCGGCGGGAAGAGGAGCCTCCTGATGCCCATCATCATCTTCGGCATGCGCAGTCGTTCGAAGCAGCACGGTCCGTGCGTCGCTGCGAGCTGCCCGCGTTGCCACAACGAGGTCGTGCTGATCTACGTCATCGTGACCCGTTACTTCAGCCTGTTCTTCATTCCCGTGATCCCGATCTCGAAGCGCCGCCTGCTGGCGTGCCCGATCTGCAACTGGAACCGGGAAGTACCGAAGGCTTCCGAGCATCTCGCGCTCGAGATGATCGGCATCACCGAGCAGTGGAAGACGAAGCAGCTCGGCGACACGGAGTACGGCCAGCGGGTCGACGCGTTCTGGAGCTTCCTCAGCCCCGACGCGGGCAGCGGTCGACCGTCGCACCCGGCTCCGTACGATCAGTCTCCGGGCTCGCCGCCAGGGCCCCCGCAGACGCCGCCGGAGTCTTAGCCGCGCTCGAGACCGACGAACGCGGCGACCCACTCGTCGCGCGGTGCCGCCGCGATCTCCGACAACGTTCCCTGCTGCACGATCCGGCCGTCGCGCAGCAGCGCGACCCGTTCCGCGAGCGCGCCGGCCTCGGCGTGGTCGTGCGTGACGACGAGGGCCGGGAGTCCGGCGACGCGTAAGAGCGCGCGCAGGTCGTCGACGAGACGGTCGTGCAGGAGCCGGTCGAGTGAACCGAGCGGCTCGTCGAGCATGATGAATCGCGGCCGCGGCGCGAGCGTGCGCGCCAGTGCGACGCGCTGTTGCTCACCGCCCGAGAGGTTCGCTACCCCGCGCGGTCCGAAGCCACCGAGCCCGACGAGCGCGAGCACTTCATCGACTCTCGCCGCGCGCTCGGCCGCGCGCATCCCGGCCATGCGCAAGCCGAACTCCACGTTGCCGCGCACATCGCGGTGCGGGAAGATCGCCCCGTCCTGAAACATGAACCCGAAGCCGCGGCGATGCGGTGGTACGCCGACGAGATCGTCGCCCGCGAATGTGATGCGCCCCGAGTCGAGCGGTTCGAGACCGGCGACTGCCCGCAGCAGCGTGCTCTTGCCGCTCCCGCTCGGACCGAGCAATGCGACGGTCTCGCCCGGCTCCACCACCAGATCCACGCCGTCGAGCACCCGCCGGCCTCCGAGCACCACCGCGACGCCTTCGACGCGCAACCCTTCCGACGCAGCCATCAGAACTCCGTCAACGATCCGACGCGGAGCCGTTCGAGACCCACGACGACGAGCGCGGTCAACACCATGAGCACCGTGCTCAGCGCCATGGCCCGGTCGAAGTTGAGCTGTCCGGGCAAGCTCAACAACCGGAAGATCGCGACGGGCACCGTCGGCGTATCGGGCCGCGCGATGAACGCGGTCGCGCCGAAATCGCCGAGCGACACGGCGGCCGCGAACCCGGCGGCGACCACGAACGCGCGCCCGACGATCGGAAGATCGACCTCGCGGCGCACGCGCCCAGGGGCGGCACCGAGCAGCGCGGCCGCCTCGCGCAACCTCGGGTCGATCGACCGCAGCGCGGGCACGACCGCGCGGATGACGAACGGGGTCGCCACCACCGCGTGCGCGAGCGGGATGAGCAGCGGGCTCGAGCGCAGGTCGACCGGCGGCCGGTCGAGCGCGATGAGGAACCCGAACCCGATCGTGACCGCCGAGGTGCCGAGCGGCAGCATGAGGAGTGTGTCGAGCGCTCGGCGCCCGCGCGACGGGCGGCGCGCGAGCACGAACGCGGCGGCGCCACCGACGAGCAAGGCAACAACGGTCGCGATGAGCGCGAACTCGAGCGAGTTGCGGATCGCGACCGATGGCGCGACGAACAACGCGGAACCCGGGCTCGACAGGCTGCGGTAGGCGACGAGACTCGGGCCGCCGTGCCCGATGCCGAACGATCGCGCGACCAACGCCACGATCGGCGCGCCGAGCAGCAGCGCCAGCCCGCCGAGCGTGAGCGCGAGGAACATCCGCGGGCCGACTCCACGAGGGCGCCGGGCGGTGTCGCGTGACGCGACGAGACGCTGCCCGCGCGCCAGCCGTTCCTGCACGCGCGTGAGCACGAGCAGCACCACCACCACCGCGACGATCTGCACCACCGCGAGCGCGGCCGCGTGCCGGAGGTCGAGGAACTCCGTCGTGCGCAGGTAGATCTCGGTCTCGAGGGTCGAGCGGGTCGGGCCTCCCAGCAGCAGCACCACGCCGAACGACGAGAACGTGAAGAGGAACACGAGAGAGCCCGCGGCGAGGATCGCGGGTGCGAGGAGCGGCATGGTCACCGAGACGAACGCCCGCCACCGCGACGCACCGAGCATGCGCGCGGCTTCCTCACGACTCGGGTCGAGGTTGGCCCACAGCCCACCGACGACCCGCACAACGACTGCCACATTGAAGAACACGTGCGCGACGAGGATCGCGGCGACTCCCGGTATCAGGTGGAGTCGCGCCCCCGGACCACCCGGGCCGAGCAGGGCCTCGAACGCCACCGCGACCACGACCGTCGGCAACACGAACGGCACGAGGAGCAGCGACCGGAGCAGCGCGCGGCCGCGGAACGCGAAGCGGGCGACCACAAACGCCGCGGGCAGACCGACGAGCAACGTCAACGCCGTCGACAGCACGGCCTGCCACAGCGTGAACCACGCGACCTCCCGCAGGCCGGAGTCGCCGACCACATCGCCCACCGCCGCGAAGTCGACGTGGCCGCGCGGCACCAGGCCGCGCCCGAGGATGGCGACGAGGGGGTAGACGAAGAACGCGCCGAGGAACGCGACCGGCACGACGACGAGCAGCGCTCGCCCGAGTCGCGCGCAGCCGGGGCCCGTCAGCGCACGACGACCTTGGTCCATTCGTTGATCCAGGCGTCACGGTGCGCGCTGATCGTCGCGGGAGACAGCGACAGCGGATGCTTCGGGATGACCGCGAACTCGCGGAACACGCTCGGCAATGTCGCATCGGTACGAGCCGGGTACACGTACATCTGCAGTGGCATGTCCTCCTGGAACCGCAACGAGAGGAGGAAGTCGATGAGCTTCCCCGCGGCCGCGGAGTGGTGGGTGCCCTTCAACACCCCGGCGAACTCGACCTGCAGGAAGCATCCGTCGGTGACGACGCCGACCGTCGGCGCCGCCTTCTTCGGGTCGGAGTAGACGACATCGGCCGGCGGGCTCGATCCGTACGACACGACGATCGGCCGCGTGCCGCTGCCTCCGCCCGCGGTGAACGCTCCGTCGTACGCCTGGTCCCACGACGACTGCACGAGCACCCCGTTGGTCTTCAACTGCTTCCAGTAGTCCTGCCATCCGTCGGCGCCGTAGCGGGCAACCGTTGCGAGCAGGAAGGCGAGCCCGGTCGAGGAGGTCGCGGGGTTCTCGACGACGGTCAGCCCCTTGTACGCGGGCTTCGTGAGATCGACGAGCGATGCCGGAACACCGATCTTGTGGGTCGCGAACCACGTCTCGTCGTAGTTGATGCACACGTCGCCGTAGTCGATCGGCGTGAGGTGGTGCGTCGGATCGAGCTGGTACGCCCTCGGAACCCGGTCGAGCGCCGACGCGGTGAACGGCGCGAAAATGCCCGCGTCGAGCGCGCGGGAGAGGAACGTGTTGTCGGTGCCGTACATCGCGTCGGCGATTGGACGGTCCTTCGTGAGAATCGCCTGGTTCAGCTCCGCGCCGGCGTCGCCGCCTTTGAGGACCTTGACCTTGATCCCGGTCTCGGCCGTGAACGCCGCCAGCACCGGCTTCGAGACCGCGAACGCGTCGTGTGCGAGCAACGTGACCGTCTGCCCGCGCGGGGAGCCGTTCGAGGCCGGCGCGGCCTTCGAGCCCGATGAGCTCCCGCACGCGGCCGCAGTGACGGTCGACGCGACCACGAGCGCGAGCAGGAGACGGGGGTGACGGGCATACGGCATCTCAGACGTCCTCGATGTTCGGTATCAGCGCCAGCACGACGCCGGATTCGACTTCGATGGTGGCGAGCGCTTCGACGAGCACGTTGCTCACGCCGCGCGTCGAGCCCGGCTCGAGGGTCTCGCCGCGCAGCGGATACTCGAGCCCGCTTGTTCTCACGCCGCGCGCGGGCCCACCGACCGCGAGAATCGTGACGAGCGCGCCGGGAGCACCGGTGATCTCGATGCGATCGTGCACCGCGACGACCCGACCGCCGGGACCGATCGTCTCGAGGTGCAACGCCGCGTAGTCGCGCGACGCGAGCAACATCACGTTGGCGAGCTCGTGGTCGATGCGGCCACCGTCGGACCCCACGATCACGACGCGCGTCGCGCCGCGCTGCTGCGCCGCGATGACCGCGAGCTCGAGATCGGTATGTTCCTTGGCCGCCGGGTGGCGCTCGACTTCGACGCCGGCGCGCACCGCGGCCGCGAGCGTGTCGGGATCCACAGAGTCGAAGTCACCGACCACGAGATCGACGCGCACGCCGAGCGCGGCGGCCTGCTCGAGGCCGGAGTCGGCCGCGATCACGAAGTCGGGGCGCGGCAGCACGGCCCGCAGCCCCACGTCGACCGCGTCGCCTCCGGCCAGCACGATGACGGTGAGCGATTGCCGAATCGTCGCGTCGGCGCCGAGCATTGCGCCCTTCCCTCCGCCGGCATTATCCGGAGCAGGTTCGAGGGGTCGGTGGCGATGACGGCCACCCTCTCAGCCCGGCTTCCCCGAGCTCCCCGTGGGTCTGTTCTTGCAGCATCTCTTCTTGTGATCTCACCCTACTCACGGCTTGCCCCGGCCTCCGGTCGAGCGTATGATTTGAGCAATCGCTCAACAGGAGGCGTCGTGGCGAAGGCAGGACGGGCGAGCCGACCGGGACACGCTCCGGCCACGACCACCGCGACCCGCCAGGCACTCGTCGACGCCGCCATCGAGAGCCTCCGCTTCGACGGCTACGCCGGGGCCAGCGCCCGGGCGATCGCGGCCCGGGCGCACAGCAACCAGAGCCTGGTCTTCTACCACTTCGGCTCGGTCGCGGAGCTGCTGCTCGCCGCGCTCGACGAGGTGAGCGAGCGTCGCCTCCAGCGCTATTCGGCCGCCGTCGTCGGCGCGCACACCCCCGCCGACCTCGTCGCCGCCGCGACCGAGATCTTCCGTGAGGACCTCGACGAGGGTTACGTCACCGTGCTCGTCGAGATGATCGCGGGCACGGCGTCGTCGCCGGAGCTCGGCGCGGCCGTCGCGCAACGCATCGCGCCGTGGCGCGCGTTCGCCCGCGACACGATCGCAGCCGGGATCGCAGCGACACCGATCGCGGCGCTCGTTCCCGTCGACGACGCCGCGTACGCGGTTGTCGCGCTCTATCTGGGCATGGAGATGCTCAGCCATCTCGACGGGATGAGCGCCCCCGCGCTCTCGCTGTTCGACCAAGCGGCACGGTTCGCCGCGCTGTTCGCCAAGGAGGGGTCATGACCACGACCAAGATCGACACCGGGCTCGACGTCGTCACCGGCGCGTTCAGCTACAGCGGACGCGCCATCGCGCGCCGCCTGCTCGACGGCGGCCGGACGGTACGAACGCTCACCGGCCACCCACCAACCGGAGCGGCGTGCGGAGGATCGACATCGGACCAACGGTCAGGACGCGTAGCGAGCGCGACCATGATCACGGTCCGGCCCTTCGACTTCGGCGATCTGCCGGGCCTCGTGCGCGACCTCGAAGGGGTCACGACGCTGTACAACACGTATTGGGTCCGGTTCGCGCACGGCGCCATCAGCCACAACCTCGCCGTCGAGAACTCACGCACGCTCTTCCACGCGGCCAAGCAGGCCGGCGTCGCGCGCATCGTCCACGTGAGCATCACCAACCCGTCGATCGAGTCGCCGTACCCGTACTTCCACGGCAAGGCACTCGTCGAGCGCGCGCTCGCCGAGACCGGTGTCCCCTACACGATCCTTCGTCCCGCGATCCTCTTCGGCGGCGACGGCGTGCTCGTGAACAACATCGCGTGGCTGCTGCGCCGGCTTCCGCTCTTCGCCGTCGGCGGTCGCGGGAACTACCGCATCCGGCCGATCCACGTCGACGATCTCGCCGACCTGTGCATCGAGTCGGCCGGCCGAAGCGACGACCGCATCATCGATGCCGTCGGCCCCGATCGCCCGACCTTCCTCGAGCTGGTCGTTGCCATCCGCGCCGCGACCGGAAGCCACGCGCGCATCCTGCGCGTTCCCGGCGCGCTGCTACCGCCGATCTCCTCGGTGCTCAACCTCGCGTTGCGCGACGTGCTCCTCACGAGCGACGAGTACCACGCGATGGCCGACGGACTCGCCGACACCGACGGGCCCGCGACCGCGCCGACCGCGATCACCGATTGGCTGGGCACCCAGGGTGCGACCCTGGGTGCCCACTACGCCAACGAAATCAAAAGGCACTTCCGCCTGTAACCATTATTTCTCGAGCATCAACCCGACCGGCGGCGAGGTGATCTCGCTCGGCATGCCGAGCTTGCGGGCGTCGCCGAGCGGAATCACGCTGCCGTCGTTGGTGCCGATCCAGTAGCCCTTGCCGTCGGGGCTGACGAGCAGCGAACGGGCACCGTGATAGTTGCCGCAACCACCGACGCTGCCGTAGTTGACGGCGTCGCCGAAGGCGTAGATGTACCCATCGGCCCGCAACATCCAGTAGCCGTGTCCGGTCGCGGTGCGCTGCATCGCGACGATCGGCTGCGAGAGGTGCATGCCGCCCGCCGAGCCGAAGAACTTGGCGTCGCCGTAGCTGAAGATGCCGCCGTCGGAGGCGACGAGCCAGTAGCCCTTGCCGTCGGGAGTGCGCTCCATGCCGATGACCGGCTGGTTCAGGTGAATGCCACCCGTCGAGCCGTAGAAGTGCGCGTCACCGAAGCTGAAGATGCCACCGTCGTCGGCGACGAGCCAGTAGCCGCCACCGTCGTTCGTGCGCTCCATGCCGTTGACCGGCTTGTTCAGTCGCATCGCGCCGGTGGAGCCGTGGAACGCGGCGTCGCCGAAGCTGAAGATGCCACCGTCGCGGCCGAGCTCCCAGTAGCCGTTACCGCTCGGCGTCGACTCTGCGCCGGTGATCGGCGCCGCGAGCGAACGACCCGCCATGCCGCCGTGGTAGCCGGCGTCACCGAACGAGTACACCGATCCGTTCGCGGTGACGACCCAGTAGCCGCTGCCCGAGATCTGGCCCGGCACGCTCGGTGCGAACGGCAGGCACGCGGCGCGAGCGCCGTTGTACACGAGCGCCGCCGAGTAGAGGTTCAGCACGCTGATGCCGTAGTCGATCGCGGTCGCCCAGATCGCAATCCCGCTCTGACCGCCGAAGTCTTCCCAGATCGGCGCGACACCGATGCGGTCCGACGGCGGCGACGGGCTGAGACCCTTCCCCTTGGTCGTCGGGTCTGCGTAGCCGCGCAGCAGGGTGATCTGCGCGAGCACACCGGCCTGCGGCGTCGCGAAGCACCGCGACGGCAGGGTCGGCTCGAACTTCTTCTCGTCGGCACACGTGGTGCCGTGACGGCGGTTGTTGTACGCGAAGAGACCCGCGTAGTTGTTGAAGGTCCCGCGGATCTGACCGCTGTCGGGGAAGGTCAACCATCCGGTCTCGATCATCGACTGCGCGAACGCGATGTCGCCGCGCACACCTTGCGACCGGCCTTCGTCGATGAAGATCTGCGCGAGCGTCTGAACCGAGTTCCCGGCGATGGTCGGGAGGTTCGGTGTGTGGCCCGTCGAGTTGTACCAAGCGGCGAGCTGCGCGGCCGTGAGGATGTTCGGTCCCATGACCGGTGTCTGTGACGTGGGGGACGCGCCCGCAGGAGTCAGGCCGGAGAGTGCCAGCGGCGCGACGCCGAGCGCGAGCGCAACGAGAAACGCAGACAGGAATCGCAAGAAACGGGGCATCGTCCTCATCAGGGGGTCGGGACCGAGGGCTTGAGCACCCCACCGAACCGGCCTCGGATCGGACCGGCGGGCGGAGCTCCGCGCGGCGACCCTAGTGCTCGCCCGCGACCCGTTCGAGCGCGGCCGCCTTGGCCTTCGTGTAGTCGGGCTTCCCGTTCGGCAGCCTCGGCACGGTTTCGACCAGAAAGACCTGTCGGGGGATCTTGTAGCTCGCGATCCGGGTCCGGCAGTGCTCCACCAGCTCCTCGAGGACCGGCGTATGCCCTGGTCGGGCCTGTACGACGGCGGTCACCCGCTCGCCCCAGCGCTCGTCGGGCACCCCGACGACGAGCACGTCGAACACGTCAGGATGCGCCTTCAACGCGCCTTCGACCTCTTCGGGGTAGATCTTCTCCCCACCCGAGTTGATCGAGACCGAGCCGCGGCCCATGAGCGTGATCCGGCCGTCGGCCTCGATCGTCGCGTAGTCGCCCGGGATCGACCAGCGCTTGCCGTCGACGTCGGTGACGAAGGTCGCGGCCGTCTTCTCGGGATCGCGGTAGTAGCCGAGCGGGATGTTGCCGCCGCGCGCCAACCGACCGACCTTCCCGGTGCCGGGCTCCATCGGGCGCATGTCGTCGTCGAGCACGGTCGTGTCGGCCGACGCGAGCACCGTGGTGATGCCCTCCTTCGGCGCGTCGCCCGCCTGCACGACACGGATGCCGTTCATGCCGGTCTCCGTGGAGCCGATCGCGTCGGTCATCACGAGGTTGGGACCGAGCAGCTCCCGCAACTGCTCCTTCACCGTCTGCGAGAAGATCGCCGCGGTGCTGCCGAACGAGAGCAGCGACGACAGGTCGACGTCGCCCTGCATCCGTTCGAGCGCGTCGGCGAGCGGGCGCGCCATCGCGTCGCCGGTGACGCCGATCACGTTCACCCGTTCGCGCTCGATCGTGCGCCAGACGTCTTCGGCGTCGAAGCGCGGGCGGTACACGACCGTGCCGCCTTCGAACAGCATGCGGAACGTCGAGAACTGACCGGCGCCGTGCATGAGCGGCGGGATCGGGTGCGAGATGATCCCGGTTCCCGCGGGATCGATCTTGTCGGCGGTGGTCGTCGGGCTCGTCACCCGCTCGTTGGTGAACACGTCGATGCCCCCGCCGAGCGCGTAGTAGACGTCTTCCTGCCGCCACATCACACCCTTGGGCATGCCGGTCGTGCCGCCGGTGTAGAGCAGGTAGATGTCGTCGTCGGAACGCTCGGGCCAGTCGCGTGCGGGCGAGCCCGCCGCCATCGCGTCCTCGAAGAGGGTGGCCTCGAGCGCGGAGTCGTCGGCGTCGGTGCCGTCGTCGATGCGCCAGAAGCGCTGGAGCAGGGGCTGCGCGTCGCGCGCCTTGGCGATGAGCGGACCGAACTCACGCTGGTAGACGATGCCGACCATGTCGGAGTTCTCGAACAGGTACCGCAGCTCTTCCTCGACATAGCGGAAGTTGACGTTCACCGGCACCGCGCGCATCTTGTAGAGCGCGAACGCGGCTTCAACCCACTCGATGCAGTTCATGGCGTCGAGGCCGACGTGATCACCCTGCTTCACCCCGGCATCCACCAGCGCGTGGGCGAACCGGTTCGCGCGCTCGTCGAGCTCGCGGTAGGTGATGCGGCGGCGGTGGTCGACGAGGGCCGGGCGGTCGGGCACCTTGTCGACGGCAAGCTCGATCAGATCGGCGAAGTTGTAGTGCGCGGCCATGGAGCCGAAGTAGAACACGTTCCATTCCGCGCCCGCAACCGCCTCGCCCCGGCGGCCGCGACGCGCCTCACTCGAGCAGCAAACGGGCCGCGGCGTCGAGATCGTCGTCGACCCGCTTGGCCGGATCGACGCCGCCGACCCAGCCGACGAGCGACGACAGCCACACCTGCTGGAGCACGCGCGCGATACGCCGGTCGCGCTCGGTCTCCGAACCGATCGCGCCCGTGATGATCGCGGTCATGATCACGCCGACGCGCTTCACGATGTCGGCGTCGTCGGGTCTCGACGCTCCGAACGCACGCACCATCGCCGCGGTCACATCGGGATATTTCCGCAACGACGCGTTGGCACGGTTGAGCACGTTCACGACGCGCTCCACCGCGGTCGCGCCCGGCGCCGGATGCGCTTCGAGGTGGCGCCGCAGATCTTCCTGCTGTTCGACCATCGCCTCGAGGAGCAGCCGTTCCTTCGACGAGAAGTAGCGGTACAACGTGCCCAGTGCGACGTCGGCGGCCGCCGCGACGTCGCGCATCTGCACCGCGTCGAAGCCTCCCCCCGCGGCGAGCTCGAGCGTGGCATCGAGGACGCGGCGCCGGCGGGCGGCCTGACTCCGGGCCAGCGCCGTCGGAGGGCTGTCGGTCTCGCTCGCGGGTGTCGCCACGACGAAATTGAAACAGGTTTCTATTTCTCTCGCAATCGCGTGCTGGCAGACTCCCGGCATGCCCGACGATCTCCTCGAGTACGCCGACCGGTTGTTCACCGGCGACGCGCCCATCGACGAATACCACCCGATGCGCGGGGCCGGTGAGCTGGCCGAGGTGCAACCCGGCGCCGCGTTCGTGCAGGCCTTCGCCAACTCGGCCGTCTTCGCGACACCCGACGGCCTGGTCGTCGTCGACACGAGCGGGGTGTTCCACGCGGCCCGCGTCCACGAGTCGGTACGCGCCTGGTCGCCCGCCCGCCTCGACACCGCGGTGTTCACCCACGGCCATATCGACCACGTGTTCGGCGTCGACATCTACGAGGAAGAGGCGCGCACCAACGACTGGGCGCCGCCGCGCGTCGTCGCGCACGAGCTCGTGGCGCAACGCTTCGACCGGTACCGGATCACGGCCGGATACAACTCGGTGATCAACCGCCGCCAGTTCGGGATCCCGACCCTGCAGTGGCCCGTCACCTACCGCTATCCCGACACGACGTATCGCGACGTCCTCGTGGTCGAAGCCGGCGGCGAGCGTTTCGAGCTGCGTCACGATCGCGGCGAGACCGACGACGCGACCTGGGTATGGATCGCGAGCCGGCGCATTCTGTGCACCGGCGATCTGTTCGTGTGGGCCTCACCGAACTGCGGGAACCCGCAGAAGGTCCAGCGCTACGCGGCCGACTGGGCCGTGGCGCTGCGTTCGATGGCCGCGCTCGACGCCGACGTGCTGATGCCCGGGCACGGGCTCCCGATCATCGGAGCCGAACGCGTGAAGCGCGCGCTCACCGAGTCGGCCGAGCTGCTCGAGTCGCTGCTCGACCAGACGCTCGCGCTCATGAACGACGGCGCGCGCCTCGACGACATCGTGCACACCGTGCGCGCGCCCGCGCATTTGCTCCAACGTCCGTACCTCAGGCCGGTCTACGACGAGCCCGAGTTCGTGGTCCGGGGGATCTGGCGCTACTACGGCGGATGGTGGGACGGGAACCCGGCCACGCTGAAGCCCGCGTCCGAGGGCGCCATCGCCTGTGAGCTCGCCGCGCTCGCCGGTGGTGCGTCGAGGTTGGCCGAACGCGCCACCGCGCTCGCGGCAGCAGGAGACCTGCGCCTCGCCGGAAACCTCGCCGAGCTGGCCGCGCTCGCCGCGCCCGACGACGCCGGCGTGCACCGAGCCCGCGCCGAGGTGTTCGGCGCCCGCGCCCGCGCCGAGGCGTCCACGATGTCGAAGGGCGTCTTCGGCTGGGCCGAACGGGAGTCTCAGGAGAAAACCGAGGGAGCACCATGAAGATCGCCGGTTCGCGCGTCCTCGTGACCGGAGCGTCCTCGGGGATCGGAGCCGCGCTCGCCCCGCAGCTCGCGGCGGCCGGCGCGACCGTCGGCATCGTCGCGCGGCGGGCTGATCGCCTCGAAGCCGTTCTTGCGGAGTGCCGGCGGCACACGCCCGAGTCGCGCATGTGGGTCGCCGACCTCGGCGATCTCGAGCGCGCCGAAGCCGTCGCGCTCGAAGCGTGGGACGCGTTCGGCGGGCTCGACGGCCTCGTCAACAACGCCGCGATCCCGAAGCGCACCCCGGTCACCAAGCTCACGCCGGCCGACGTCGCGCACGTGATGAATGTCGACTTCCACTCCCCCGTCCGCATGAGCCTCGCGGTCTTGCCGAAGCTGCTCACGCAGGGCTCGGGGATGATCATGTTCGTGTCGAGCATGGGCGGTCGCATCCCGATCGCGAACGAAGCCGCTTACAACGCAGCGAAGTTCGCGATGTGTGGTTGGAGCGAAGCGATGTATCTGGATCTGTGGCAGACGGGTGTCGACGTGAAGCTCGTGCTTCCCGGCCCGATCGACACGGAGATCTGGGACCAGCCCGACAACGAGCCCGCGATCTTCAACATCGAGAAGGTCTCGGCGGCGGATTGCGCGGCCGGCATCGTCGCGGCGATCGCGGGCGACGGCTTCGAGTACTACGTGCCCGCGCAGTTTCCCGGCGGAATCGATGCCAAGGCGATTGCGGTCGGAAAGCACCAAAACTGCGACGATTACCTGCGAGGAATGGCCGCGTTCGCGCAGAGCGCGCATTCCTGAGGCGCTTCCATCGACCGATAGGGTGAACGCGATGGCGCTGCGCCGCGTTCCCGTTGTCGTGGGACTCGTTTTGGCGATCACACTCGCGTCGAACGGCCCGCTCGGAGCGTCGACGCGCACGCGCGGATACCGCGCGCTGAGTCGCGCGCAGGTCGACGCGCTCGCTTCAGTCGCACGCGCCTCGAACGCGCCGCAGATCACTCCCGACGACATCGGCGGCGTCGGCGCGAGCTCGTTGTGCTGGGAGCGCGACTACACCGACGCAGGCGGCGACGCCCCGATCGACGCCGTCGCGTACCGGCTCAGCTACGACTGCGCGACTGGAACGTGGCGCTTGAGTGCGACGCTCGCGGCGCCGCTCGACCCCGCGACGTTCGACAGCTTCGCGATCGAGATCGACACCGACAACAACACCCGCAACGGGTGCGACGGATTCGACTTCCTCGTCGCGGGCGTGTTCGACACCAACGGTGCACCGAAGGGCGTGCTCGTCTCGACGCCGGCCTGCGACAGCGGCACGTGGACCACGGTCGCGAAGGCGGGCTTCTCCGCTTCGGGCACGACGCTGTCGCTCACCTACTCGGAGCACGCGCTCGGCGACGCGCCGCAACTCGTGTGGAACGCCGGTGTCGTGCCCGTGTCGGGGAGCGCGGCGGTCGACGATCTTCCCGACGCCGGGATCCTCGTCGCCGACAACTTCCTCCAGCAGACCGACGCGCACGACGGGTACTGGCTCGTCGACGCGGCCGGGGGTGTGCACGCGTACGGCAACGCGCCCTTCCACGGCGACCTCGCCGGCAATCCCCTCGCGCAGCCGATCGTCGCCATGACCCGTACCGGCCGCAACGGCTACTGGCTGCTCGGAAGCGACGGCGGTGTCTTCTCGTTCGGCAACGCCGCGTTCCACGGCTCCACCGGCGCCCTGCATCTGAACGAACCGGTCGTCGCGATGGCGGCACCCCTGACGGGGCACGGTTACTGGTTCGTCGCGGCCGACGGCGGCATCTTCAGCTTCGGCAGCGCCGCGTTCCACGGCTCGACCGGCGCGCGGCATCTCAACGAGCCCATTGTGGGCATGGCCCCGACACCGAGTGGCAACGGCTATTGGCTCGTCGCCTCCGACGGCGGCATCTTCAGCTTCGGCGACGCCGCGTTCCACGGCTCCACCGGCGCCCTGCATTTGAACCAGCCGATCGTGGGCATGGCACCGACACCGAGCGGCAACGGCTACTGGCTCGTCGCCTCCGACGGCGGCATCTTCAGCTTCGGCGACGCCGCGTTCCACGGCTCCACCGGCGCCCTGCACCTCTCCAGCCCGATCGTCGGGATGAAGGTGACCCCAACGGGGCGCGGCTACCGCTTCGTCGCCTCCGACGGCGGCCTCTTCAGCTACGGCGACGCGAAGTTCCTCGGCGGCCTCGGGGGCGGGAAGCCACCGAGCCCCGTCGTCGGAATCGGGTAGTCGCCGTTCATCGTCGCCTCCGCATGCGGTTCACTCGCAGGTGTCGCACTCGGTGCGCCGGCCGCGGCTGCTCGCTAGGCAGGAGTCAGAGTCACCGGGATGCCGTTGAGCACGGCGTTCCCCGACAGCGGGTCGAAGCGGTCGGTGCCCGCGAGCACGTTGCTGTTGACACCGGGCCGCTTCGCGGCGACCTGCATCTGCGCGCCCGTCGCGTCGTGACCCCACCCGTGCGGGATGCTCACGACACCGCGCATGATCGCATCGGTCACTTCGGCCGGGAGCTCGACGCGACCGCTGTCGGACGCAACGATCACCGCGGCACCGTCGACGATGCCGTTCTGCGAAGCGTCGTCGGGATGTACGTGCACGGTGCAGCGTTCCTTGCCCTTCACGAGCACGTCGACGTTGTGCATCCACGAGTTGTTCGATCGCAGATCGCGCCGGCCGACAAGCATGAACGAACCGTTGCGGAGTGCGGTGAGCGACGCGCGCAGGCGTTCGGTGTCGGCGACGATCAGCTCGGGCGCGAGCTCGATCATCCCCGACGGCGTGCGGAGGCATTCGGGGATCCGGGGCTGGAGCGGGCCGAGGTCGATCCCGTGCGGGTGGTCGAGGAGCTGCTGCAGCGAGAGACCGTTGTCATCGGTGCCGAAACCGTCGCCGTAGGGACCGTTCCGGAGCATGAAGTCGAGGAGGCGCTCGGGTCCGCGGCGCGGCGCGAGCGCGGCGAGCAGCTCGTCGGGGTCGCGGCCTTCGACCTTGCTCCCGCTGCGGGTCACCGACTTCTGCACGAGCTCGGAGGCGACCAGATCGTCGAACGTGTCGAGATCGGTGTGGGCACCGAGCCCCGACACGATCGCCGCGAGCCGCAACATGATCTGCCACTCTGGCATCTCGCCGGGCCCGAGCTCGAAGACCGGAGGTGAGTAGTTCGCGACGTTGCGGATCGCGAGCGAGAGCAACGCGACGTCGTAGTGAGCGCGCGCCAGGATCGGCTCGGGCGGCAGGATCACGTCGGCGTGGCGGGTCGTCTCGTTGCGGTAGATGTCGACGCTCACCATGAAGTCGAGCGACGCGAACGCGCGGTCGAGCCGCTGTGCATCGGGATTCGACACGACCGGGTTGCCGGCCACCGTGAGTACGGCGCGCACCTGACCGGGGCCGGGCGTCTCGATCTCTTCTGCAAAGCAGACCGTCGGCATCTCGCCGTAGAACTCGGGCAGGCCGCGAACCCTCGACGTGCGCCGGCCGAAGCGAACGCCGCGTCCCTTGCCGGGCGCGTTCGTCGTCGACGGACCGGTCGCCGGCTTCGCGAACATCGCGCCGCCCGGGCGGTCGAGATTGCCGGTGATCACGTTGAGCACGTCGACGAGCCACGATGCCAACGTGCCGTACTCCTGCGTGCACGTACCGATGCGCGCGTAGACCGCGGCACTCGGCGCCGCCGCGAGCTCGTGCGCGATGCGACGAGTGGTGTCGGCATCGATCCCGCAGATCGGAGCAACGATCTCGGGCGTGAACGGCGCGACGGCCTCGCGCAAGACATCGAGACCCGACACCCACTCGGCGACCGTTCCGAGATCGACGAGACCGTCGGCGAACAACACGTGCGCGAGCGCGGCGAGGAAGTGCGCGTCGGTGCCGGGACGGATGAAGCAGTGCTCGTCGGCCTCCTCCGCGGTCTTCGACCGGCGCGGGTCGACGACCACGAGGCGTCCGCCTCGCGCGCGCAGCGCCCGGAGCCGACCCGGGATGTCGGGCGCCGTCATCAGGCTCCCGTTCGACGCGAACGGGTTCGCGCCGAGCACGAGCAGGTAGTCGGTGCGATCGACGTCGGGCACGGGGATCGTGAGCGCGGCGCCGAACATCAGGCCGGCCGAGACCTGCTTGGGCATCTGGTCGACGGTGCTCGCGGAGTACACGTTCTTCGTGCGCGCCGCCTGCAGCAGCACGCGGTTGTAGAGCAGACCGGAAAGGTTATGGGCCGTGGGGTTGCCGAGGTACACCGCGAGGGAATCGGGTCCGTGCTCGGCCACGATCGCGCTGAGCTTCTCGTCGATGAGCTCGAACGCCTCGTCCCACGTCGCGTCGTGCCACTCGTCGCCCACCCGGATCTGCGGCCGTCGCAACCGGTCGGGATCGGCTTCGAGCGCGCGGATCGCGGTGCCCTTCGGACACAGGTATCCGTGGCTGAAGACATCGTCGCGGTCGCCGCGCACGAGCGTGACCGCCTGGTCCTCGACGTGGAGCTCAAGCCCGCAGGTCGCCTCACACAACGGGCACGTGTAGAACGCAGTCGCCATACCGGTATTCTGCCTCGCTCATGGGCTATTGCGAACTGGCGCCCGCCGATCCGTGGCACGGCCCCTATCACAACGACGAATACGGCTTCCCGACGCGCGACGACGCCGTGCTCTTCGAACGGCTCGTGCTCGAGATCAATCAGGCCGGGCTGTCATGGCTCACCGTCCTGAAGAAGCGCGCTGCTTTCCGTGCCGCGTTCCGCGGCTTCGATCCCGAGGTCGTCGCCGCGTTCGGACCCGACGACCGCGAGCGGCTGCTCGCCGACGCGGGCATCATCCGCAATCGGGCCAAGGTCGACGCCGCAATCGCCAACGCCGCGACCGTCGAGCGCCTGCGCACCTCGCACGGCTCGTTCGCGGGTTGGCTCGACGCGAACCACCCGCTCCCGAAGGACGAATGGGTGCGCCTGTTCAAGAAGACGTTCCGCTTCACCGGCGGCGAGATCGTCGGCGAGTTCCTCATGAGCACCGGCTATCTGCCGGGCGCGCACGAAGACTGGTGCCCGGTCGGCGCGCGCATCGCCGAGCTCTGCCCACCCTGGATGCAGGAGCAGACGTGACCGACCCGACCGACCGTTTCTACTTCCGGCAGTTGCTCGCGGGCCGCGACTTCGCGCTCGACGACCCCGTCGGCGGACAGATGGCCAACTACTGCTACCTGATCGGCGATCGCGAGCGCGGTGAGGCCGTCGCCGTCGATCCCGCGTACCGCGTGCGCGAGCTCGTCGACATCCTCGCGACCGACGGGCTCCGCCTCACCGACGTGCTCGTCACGCACTACCACCCCGACCATGTCGGCGGGAACCTCGGAGGTTGGTCGATCGAAGGCTTGAGCGAGCTGCTGGCGATCGACGGTTTCGCGGCCCGCGTGCACGTCCAACAGGAAGAAGCGGCGGGCGTGATGCGGGTGACCGGCTTGTCGGAATCCGATCTCGTGCGGCACCGCGGCGGTGATGTCGTGACCGTCGGCGACATCGAGATCACGCTCGTGCACACGCCCGGGCACACGCCGGGGAGCCAGTGCTTCCTCGTCGACGGCCGCCTGGTGTCGGGCGACACCCTCTTCCTCGACGGCTGCGGCCGCACCGACCTCCCCGGCGGCGACCCGGCCGCGCTCTACGACAGCATCACCACCCTCGCGGCGCTGCCGGACGACACCGTGCTCTACCCCGGTCACCACTACTCGCCCGAAGATTCCGCGACGATGGCCGAGACCCGTACCCGCAACATCGTGTTCCGCCCCCGCACCCGTGACCAGTGGCTCATGATGTTCGGCAACTAAGACTTCACCCCCTCCCCCGGCATTTCCCCCGAACTGTTCTCCAAACAGAACCGTGGAGGTGCCGAAATGGCAACACTTCCGATCACCGCGCGCGTCGCGGCCGTCGGGAAGCGACAGCACGGGCTCGTGACGAACGCACAGCTCGTCGAGCTCGACTTCAGCAGCCGCCGCATACACACGTGGACGACGAGCGGCCGGCTCGAGCGTGTGCTTCCGGGCGTCCTCCGTGTACCCGGCGCGGCAAGGACAAGGGAACAGTGGTTCCAGGCGGCGGTGCTGTGGGGCGGCCCAGCTGCACTGGTATCCCATCGAGCCGCAGGCGAACTGTGGGGTCTCGACGGCATCGCCGCGGCGCGGGCCGAGATCACGATCCCGCTCTCGGTGAGGAAACGCTGCTCGAACGTCGTGGTGCATCACACTCGGTCTCCGACACATGAACGGCGGACGCGACGCGGGTTGCCGGTGACGACGCCGGAACGGACAATCATCGATCTGTCGGCATCGCTGAGCGCGGCGCAGCTCGAGATCGCATTCGAAAGCGTGCGACGGGAACGACTCGCGACAACGGCGTCGGTCGGAAAGGCGCTCGCGCGAGTCGGCACGCAGGGGCGCGTCGGCGCGGAGCAGCTCCAAGGGCTGCTGCGTACGCTCAAGAAGGAGCCGGCGGCGGAGTCGGCACTCGAGGTACTGACCGCGCGGCTGCTGCGGGCAACCGATCTCCCGAAGCCGCAGCGGCAGGTGGAGGTCACGGCGTCAGGAGCGAACTACCGGCTCGACTTCGCGTGGCCGGACCGGCTCGTCGCGCTCGAGTGCGACGGTCGATCGCACGAGATGCAGTTCGAGCACGACCGCAGGCGCTGGAGCGCGATCACCGCGGCGACGGGCTACCGGTTCGTGTTCACGACGAAGGGCCGGCTCCAGAAGGAGCCGGCCCTGATCGTCACGCAGCTTCGGGGGCTGCTGCGGGAACCAGTTACTGCAACACCTGGTAGTGGATCGTGACCGCGACGTAGCCGATGTCGAAGTCCTCTTGACCGTCGAGGTTCGGCACCACCACGGCCACGTCGACGTGATTGCCGCTGACCCGACCCGACGCCGAGACGGTGCCGAGGTCGACCCACGCATTCGAGTCGTTGTGCGCGATGAGGCGGTAGCCGCCAACCGTGAACGCGTCGGGCGCGTAGTTCAACCACGCGCCGTAGATGTGCTCCGGAGCCGAGATCGTGTTGCCGTAGGTCTTGAGGTCGATCGTGCTGTACCGGGTCGCACCGGGCACGGCGATCGAGTACTCGCCGTAGACGACCGACGGTGCGCTGCAGATGTTCGCGAGCCACTCACCGGACACGAACGTCGACTGCGCGTTGCTCGCGCCCGTGCACGACGTGTCGTTCGTGAAGAACGCACCGGTGTTGCCGTTGACCTGCTTCGTCCAAGACTTGGAGACCAGGCGCTTCGCCGACACGTGCAGCGTGTAGTTGCCCGTGACCGCGCGATTGCCGGCCGTGTCCTCCGCCCACATGCGGAAGAGGTAGGTGCCGGCAGGCGCAAACGCGTTGTTCGACAGCCGGCCGTTCCACGTGACGGTCGCGACGCCGCCACCGCTGTGGTACGCGCCGAGCCGGCGGATGAGCGAACCCTTCGTGCTCAGGATGTCGAGGTACACCGTCGCGGTGTCACCAATGGTGATGTGCGGGGCGAAGGTGTCGCCGTAGGTGTCGGGGTACGGGTAGAAGGTGGTGCCGTTGCCGCTGGCGCCGGAGATCGACACGGGCGTGTCGTCGATGCGCACACCGCGGGTGGCCTGGCCGGTTGCGAGCTCCGAGCCGGTCAGGTGGCGGTAGGTGTTGAGCTGAATGTTGTAGACGCCGTCGGCCGGGCGGTGACTCCCGTTGTCGAGGCCGTTCCAGATGACGGAGTGGGCACCGGCGCCGAGGACACCGAGGCTCACCGGTCCACGCACCACCGCACCCAACGTCGTGACGACCGAGTACGAGGTCGACTCGGAGTCGGGCAGCGAGAAGCTGAGCTTCGTCGCGTCGTCGCGGCCGTCACCGTTGGGGCTGACGCCCGTGGGCGAGAGCCCGGTGATCGTCGGGTGCAGCACCTGCACCGTGAACGACGCCCCCGAGGAGGTCGGCCCGGCACACGCAGTGCCGGCCGTGTTGCAGGCCTGTGCCCCGGCGGTGTGTCCGCCCTCGGTCAGGCCGGTGACCGACTGCGTGAACGGCGCCGTGCCGTCGAACCCGGCGGCGACACCGTCGACGAAGAACTCGACGCCACCCTCGGACGCGGTCGCGGTCAGGGTCGTCGCCGTGCCGACCGTCTCACTGGCGGTCGGCGAGGTGAGCACCGGTGCCACGTTGGCCACCGTGACGGAGACGCTCGCACTGGGCGTCCCGCAACTCGGCACGCTGTCGCAGTCGGCGGCGGCGATGGTGTGGCTGCCGTTGGCGACGCCGTCGGTCGGCCAGCTGGTGGCGGCGGAACCGGTGGAGACGGCGACGGGAGATCCGAGGTCGACACCGTCGACGAGGAACTGGACGGTGGTGGCCGTGCTCGTCGCACTGAGGGCGACGTCACCGGTGACGGAAGCACCGTTGGTCGGCGCCGTCAGCGTCGGTGTCGTGCCGGGAGCTGCAAACGCGAGCCCGGAGAGGCCGACCGATGCCATCGAACCGATGGCGACGGCCGCGCTCGCGCGGAAGAGACGGGAACGAAACAATTGCATGGCGAACCCTTCGGCTGGAGGACCGCACCCACATGGCGGCCGTTCACCGAGAGTGACATATTCTTCTGAGCGTCGCTATGGACCGAACGACCTATGTCCGCTCACGCGGCGGGCGAGCCGCCGCGGTCGTTCCGACCCTTCGCACGCGGTTTGCGGCGGCTGGGATCGCGATCGGTCGGCAGCGGGATGACGTTGTCGGTCGTCGACCCCACCACCGTCAGCAACGGACGGTCCCTCTCTGACCGGCGCTGCGCGTCGGCCCCTCCGCGTTGCGACGCGGACGGGTGATTGGCGACGGCCGTCTGCAAGCCTTCGAGGAATCGCGCGTGCGGTGACCGCACCCGTTCCCAATCGCGCTTGGCGCGCATCGCCTTACCTCCCGGTCCGCCCGCTCGGTACCCCCTCTTATCGGCGGGCCGGGCGCGAACTTGGGGGTCCTCCGGCGATCGACGCTAGGAAGGGTCGAACAGCACCGGCAGCCGGGCGGGCCCGCGGAACGCAAACCCTTCGATGACGGGCGCCGGCTGATCCGGATCGAGCCGGAGATTGGGAAGGCGGTCGAGGATCCGGTCGAGACCGACGCGCAGCTCGAGCCGCGCGAGGTGCATCCCGAGGCACTGGTGCGGGCCCGTCCCGAACGCGACGTGGTGCTGCACCGGACGGCCGAGCCGCCACTCCGTCGGATCGTCGAAGCGCGCGGGGTCGTGGTTCGCCGATCCGGTGAGCACCCCGATCGGTGAGCCGGCCTTGATCGGGCAGCCCGCGATCTCGGTGTCCTTCGCGCTGACCCGGCTCACCATCGTGACCGAGGTCTCCCAGCGCAGCGTCTCCTCGATCACCTCCGGCATGAGCGAACGGTCGGCGACCACCTGCTCACACGCATCCGGGTGCGTCAGCAACGCGACGAGGCAGTTGCCCATCACCCGGAATGTGGTCTCCGCGCCCGCGGGCAACAGGAGGCGGAGGAAGCCGTAGATCTTGCTGTCGGAGAGCTTCTCGCCGTCGATCTCCGAGTTGACGAGGTCGCTGAGGAAGTCGCCGGTCGGCTCGTCCCGACGGGCTTCGACGAGCGGGCGCAGGTAGTCGACCATCGCCTGCGAGGCCGCGAGACCGGCAGGCGGGTTCAGCGGTCCGGTGTTGATCTGCTCAGCCCACCGCGCGAACTGGTCGGCGTCCTCGAGCGGCACGCCGGCGATGCCACAGATCACCTGGACGGGGTACTTCGTGGTCACCTCGGCGACGAGGTCGGCGCGACCCTTGGGCGCGATCGTGTCGAGCAGCCGGTCGATCGTCGGAGCGACGAGGGTGGAGTCCCACTTCTCGAGCTGCGACATGCGGAACGCCTTGGCCACGAGGTTCCGGTACTTGCGGTGCTCGGCGCCGTCGAGGGCGAGGATGAGATCGCCCATGAACTGACCGATGTGCTCGCTGTTGATCGACGACGAGAACGTCTCCGGATCGCGCAGCACGCTCTCGACGTTCTGCCAGTCGGTGACCTGGTAGCCGGTACGCGAATCGAAGTCGCTCGGGGGGTTCTCGATCACAGGGCAACCGGCCGCGCGGGCCTTGCGCCACTGCTCGTAGGGCTGCGCCTGCGTCCATTCGATCGGCAGCACGGTGTCGGTCATCGGTGGACCCCCTCACGAGTTTCCTGACACGGTAGTCAGGTTCCGGGCGGGTGGTCGGCGACGCCGAATCCCGTCGGTAGCCTCTCGCGCGTGACGAACCATGGAGGGTGGAGCTGGAAGCGGCAGCTCGGCATCTCGGGTGCGAAGCGCCGCGTCTCGCGGGCAACCGGGATCCCGTGGACGAAGTCGGGGCGTCAGCGCAAGGTAGGCGCGATGTTCTGGAAGCTCTTCAAGTAGTGGTCGCAAGCCGGCGGCTGACGGCCGCGTGCCTGTTGTCGGTCGCGCTGGTCGCGGGCGTTCGAGATCGGCACCGTGAAGGCGTGCACGAGGGCCGAGTGGCTCACTGCGGTGAAGGTCTACACCGGCAACCCGATCACCGAGATCGCGATCGGCACCATTGCGCCGACCGACATTCTGGCTTCGTTCTGCCGGAGTGACAGCACCGCCAAGGCCTGCACGTAGCCACCTCGGCGCGTCCGAAACCGGTCCTTGGTACTGCACCGATGTCGTATGCGGAGAAAGTGCAGTACCAGGGCGCGTTGGCGCCGGCCCGCCGGCCGGCGGCCGGCACACCGTGCGGCACGAGCGGGCTGGGTAACGTGACCCGGTGGCCGCGCTGGGGACCGATCCGTTCGCCGAGACCGACGACCAGGCCGCGCTGCGCGCGCTCGCCCGCGACGTCGCCGAGCGCGAGCTGCTCCCCAACGCCCGCCACTGGGACGAGACCGAGGAGTTCCCGCAGGCTTCCTGGGACGCGCTGAAGAAGTACGACCTGTTCGCGATCACGATCGGTGAGGCCTACGGCGGGATGGGCCTCGGCGACATCGAGGCCGCGATCGTGCTCGAGGAGCTCGCCCGGGTCGACGTTTCGAGCGCGATCCTCACCCAGCTCACCTTCAACGGTCCGCCGCGCGCGATCGAGCACCTCGGCAACGACACGCTCAAGAACCGCTGGCTGCCGATGGCGGCGGCCGGCGACGGGTTGTTCTGCATCGGGATCTCCGAGTCCGAAGCCGGCTCGGCCGTCAACCACATGCGGGCCCGCCTCACCGAAGACGGCGACGGCTTCCGGCTGAACGCGTACAAGAACTACGTGACCGGCGGCCACAAGTCGCGCGCGTGCCTCGTCTGGTGCCGCTTCCCCGGAAGCGAGGGCACGAAGGGCATCGGTGCGGTCGTCGTCGATCTCGAATCCGACGGCGTCACCTGCGCGGGCACCCACGTGAAGATGGGACTGCGGGGCACGAGCGAAGCCGAGCTCGCGTTCGACGACGTGCGCGTCGAACGCGACGACGTGCTCGTGTGGGGCGACCCCGAGACCAGCGACTCGTTCAAGACGTTGATCGCGCACATCAACCACGAACGCTGCGGCAACGCCGCGATGTGCGTCGGTGCCGCGCAGGGCGCGCTCGAGTACGCGATCGGCTACATGAACGACCGGCACGTTGGCAACCGCACCCTCGCCGACTTCCAGGGCCTCCAGTGGAAGATCGCCGACATGACGATCGAGCTCGAAGGGGCGCGGCTCCTGCTCCAGCGCGCGCTGCACCTCGCGGGCCCGCACGGCACTCCCCCGGCGCTCGAGACCGCGATCGCGAAGGCCGCGGCCAACCTCGCGGCCAAGCACGTGTGCGACGAGGCCATCCAGCTGCTCGGCGGCTATGGCTTCTCGCGCGAGTACCCCGTCGAGCGCGCGTACCGCGACATCCGCGGGCTGTGCATCGGCGCGGGCACCGTCGAGATCCAGCGCAACTTCATCGGGAAGAACCTCCTCGACGGCCTGCGACCGTCGGGCGCGGCCTGGAAGTAACGCGGCTTGCGCGGACCGGGTGGGGCCACCGACGTACACCCGCCCGCGGCCGGGGTTCGGGGGCCGGGGGGGGGTGTTGGTGGGGGCCCCCACCGGGCCCCCCCAAGCCGCGTTACTTCCAGGCCGCGCCCGACGGTCGCAGGCCGTCGAGGAGGTTCTTCCCGATGAAGTTGCGCTGG